>JANXSS010000300.1 GCA_025356535.1 Herminiimonas sp. | reverse complement strand
CCCGACAGCATCGCGCGCACCTGGGCCTTCCTGCTGGCGGCGTATCTGCTCTACATACCGGCGAACCTGTTGCCGATCATGCAGACCCGTTCCCTGTTCGGCCTGCAGGACGACACCATCATCAGCGGCGTGGTGTTTCTGTGGCAATCCGGCTCCTGGCCGCTCGCCCTGCTGGTCTTCGGCGCCAGCATCGTGGTGCCGCTGTTCAAGCTGCTGGCGCTGACGGCGCTGGTGATTTCGGTGCAGCGCCGTTCAGGCTGGCATCCGTACCAGCGCGCGCGCCTGTATCGATTGATCGAAGCCATCGGCCGCTGGTCGATGCTCGATATCTATGTCGTGGCAGTGCTGGTGGCGCTGGTGCAGATCCGCTCGTTTGCCGCAATTTCCGCCGGCGGCGGCGCCGTTGCCTTCGGCGCTGTCGTGGTGCTCACGCTGCTGGCGTCGCACAGCTTCGACCCGCGCCTGATCTGGGACCCCGTGGAGAATCAACCTTGACCGACCAGACGCCGCCCGGCGCCATCGAGCCTGTGCCGGCACCGCCGCCTGCGCCACCCCCGCATGCGCCGATTGCGGTGGCCGGGACTGCCGCCATCGCGCCGCGCAAGCACTGGGCGCCCTGGGCGATCTGGCTCATACCGATTGTTGCCGCCGCCATTGGCGGCTGGATCGTGCTGCATGCGATCCTGGCGCGCGGGCCGACCATTACCATCACCTTCAAGAATGCCGAAGGCCTCGAAGCGGGCAAGACCAAGATCAAGTACAAGGACGTCGACATCGGCGACGTCAGGAAGATCAGCTTGTCAAAGGACCGCACCGAGGTCGTCGTCACCGCCCAGTTGACCCGCAACGCGGACAGCTTCCTGGTGGCCGACACGCGCTTCTGGGTGGTGCGGCCGCGCATCGGCGCCGGCGGCATCTCCGGACTGAGCACCTTGCTCTCGGGCGCCTACATCGGCGTCGATGTCGGCAAGGCGCAGGAGGACCGCGATGAATTCGTCGGTCTCGACAAGCCGCCTTCCATCGTCACCGGTCAGCCGGGCCGGCAGTTTTCGCTGCACACGCCGCAAGTCGGCTCGCTGGCCATCGGCTCACCGGTCTACTACCGGCGCCTGGAGGCCGGCCAGGTGCTTGGCATCGACCTCGACCAGGGCGGCAAGGGCGTCACCGTCACCATTTTCGTCAATGCGCCGTTCGACCAGTTCGTCGCCGCCAATGCCCTGTTCTGGCAGGCCAGCGGTGTCGAGCTGAAGATGGATGCCGACGGCATTGCGGTGCATGCGGAGTCGCTCACCTCGATCGTCACCGGCGGCATCGGTTTCCAGGCGCCGCCGGACCTGCCGCCGGCCGCAGCGGCGGCTGCCAACGCCAGCTTTCGCCTGTTCGCCTCGCGCGACCGGGCGCTGCAGCATCCGGATACGGAGGTGCGTCGGGTACTGATGTATTTCAAGGAATCGGTGCGCGGCCTGGCGCCTGGCGCGCCGGTCGATTTTCGCGGCATCGTCATCGGCGAGGTGCGGGCGGTGAGCCTGGAATACGATGCCAGGACCCGCATCTACCGTTTTCCGGTGGAAGTCAATCTCTATCCCGAACGCCTCAGGACGCGCTACCGCAGCGGCGCGCCCCGGGCCCCTGCCGATAACGACGCCGGTCGCGACGTGCTTACCCGCCTGGTCGAAAACGGTTTGCGCGCCCAGTTGAAAACCGGCAATCTGGTCACCGGCATGCTGTACGTCGCGCTCGATTTCTTCCCCGATGCGCCCAGGGCCGCCATCGACTGGACGCAGCAGCCGATCGTCATCGCCAGCGTTCCCGGCACCCTGGAAGAACTGCAGGCCAGCTTCACCAGCATCGCCAGAAAGCTCGACAAGCTGCCGCTCGACGCGGTGGCCGGCGACCTGCGCCGCGCCCTCGGCTCCCTGACTACCGCATTGAAAAGCACCGACCGCCTGGTCGCCCAGCTCGACACCAGCGTGGCGCCGGAAGCAAAGGCAACCCTGGCGCAGGTGCGCAAGGCAGCCGCCGGCGCCGATCAGGTGCTGGCCGCCGATGCGCCGCTGCAGCAGGACCTGCGCGAGACGCTCACCGAAATCCGCCGCGCCGCCGAGGCTTTGCGCTCGCTGACTGACTATCTCGACCGCCATCCGGAGGCGCTGATCCGCGGCAAGAAAGAGGACATTCCGTGATGGCCCGACGATTCGACCTTGCACGACCGCTCCTGGCGATCGCCTTGCTGGCAGGCTGCGCCGGCGTGCCGCAGCAGCGTTTCTATACGCTTGGCAACCGGCTGCCGGCGCCCGTGCCGGCTGCCGCAGCTGTATCGGCATCTGCGTCGGCATCTGCATCGGCAATCGCGGCGCCGTTTGCCGGCGTCGTGCGGCTGGCATCGGTGACGATTCCCGAGACCGTGGACCGGCCCCAGCTGGTGCTGCGCGCCGGCGACAACCAGGTCGTGGTGCTGGACAACGAGCGCTGGGCCGAGTCGCTCAGGAGCGGCGTGGCGCGGGTGCTGGCTGCCGAGCTGTCGGCGCAACTCGGTGGCGCAACGGTTCTGGGCCGGTCCGAGCGCGGCAGCCGCGACGCCGCCACGGCCGTCATCCTGGTTGCCGTTGACATCAGCCGCCTCGATGCCAGCCTGCAGGAGGGGGTATGGCTCGACGCCAGCTGGAGCGTGCGCGCCGCAGCGGGAAATGCAGCAGGCGAGACCGGCATGCCGTTGACCGGCGCGGCGCGCGTGCACGAGCCGGCAACCGGCAGCGGCATCGCGGCCGCCGTTGCCGCCCATGACCGCGCATTGGCGCAGATCGGTGCAGTACTGGCGCGAGATGTCCGGCGGGCAATTGCCATCGGACATGCAGATGCGCCCGTGCGCGCGGGCAGGTAGCGCGAAGCTTAAAATTTGCGCTGCATGACAGACGGGCAATGCTACTTGCTTTACAGTTAACCCCGGCCTTCAGATCGAGGCAAAACTCCCGCACTTGAAAGTCCGCATGCAACCCCAGGCAACGTCAGTGACAGATTCCGATCGGCAATGGTGGCGCGGCGCCGTGATCTACCAGATCTATCCGCGCAGCTTCATGGATGACAACGACGACGGTATCGGCGACCTGCCGGGCATCCTGTCGCGGCTCGACCATGTGGCGGCGCTGGGCGTCGACGCGATCTGGATCTCGCCGTTCTTCCGTTCGCCCATGAAGGACTTCGGCTACGACGTCTGCGATTACCGCGATGTCGATCCTGTGTTCGGCACCCTGGCTGACTTCGAGCAGGTCATCGAACGCGCCCATGCGCTGGGCATCCGGGTCATCGTCGACCAGGTGATTTCGCACAGCTCCGACCAGCATCCCTGGTTCCAGGAAA
This sequence comes from Herminiimonas sp., assembly GCA_025356535.1. Taxonomy (GTDB): domain Bacteria; phylum Pseudomonadota; class Gammaproteobacteria; order Burkholderiales; family Burkholderiaceae_D; genus JANXSS01. Next base: position 4,422 of record JANXSS010000300.1, on the reverse strand, counting down.
GCCGCCAGAGCCGCGACAATCCGAAGGCCGACTGGTATGTCTGGGCCGACCCGAAGCCGGACGGCTCGCCGCCCAACAACTGGCTGTCGGTCTTCGGCGGCCCGGCATGGCAGTGGGAAGCGCGCCGGCGCCAGTATTTCCTGCATAACTTCCTCGCTTCGCAGCCGGACCTGAATTTTCACGCTCCGGCGGTGCAGCAGCAGATCTGCGACGACGTGCGCTTCTGGTGCGAACGCGGCGTCGACGGCTTTCGCTTCGATGCCTGCAACTTTCATTTCCATGATCAGCAGTTGCGCGACAATCCGGCGGTGCTGGCCAGCGCGACGATTAGCAGCGTGCGCGTGGAAAATCCGTACAGCATGCAGCAGCACCGCTTCGACAAGAACCGCCCGGAAAACCTGCCGTTCCTGCAAAAGCTGCGGGCGACGCTCGATCTGCACGGCGCCATCAGCCTGGGCGAGATCGGCGACGAGGAAGCGCTTGCGCTGATGGGGCAGTACACCGCCGGCGGCGACAAGCTGCACATGGCCTACAGCTTCAATTTGCTGACCGCGCAATTTTCGGCAGCGCACATCCGCGGCCAGGTCGAGCAGCTCGAAGCGAGCATCAATCCGGTCGGCGGCTGGGGCTGCTGGTCGCTGTCGAACCATGACGTCGTGCGGGTGGCAACGCGCTGGGGCAAGACCGATCCCGATGCGCGCCTGGCAAAGATCCTGCTGGCGATGCTGGCCAGCCTGCGCGGCAGCATCTGCCTGTACCAGGGCGAGGAACTCGGCCTGACCGAAGCGCAGGTGGCCTTTGCCGATCTGCAGGACCCGTACGGCATTGCCTTCTGGCCGGAATTCAAGGGCCGCGACGGCTGCCGCACGCCGATGCCCTGGACGCCGGCCGCACCCTGTGGCGGCTTTTCGCAGGCAAAGCCGTGGCTGCCGATGCCGCCGGAGCACCTGGCAAGGTCGGTCGCAACGCAAGAAGCCGCCCCCGATTCGGTGCTGCATTTCTACCGGCGCTTCCTGGCGTGGCGCGCACGGCAGACGGTCTTGCGACATGGCGACATTGCCTTTCTCGACGCCCCCGAGCCGGTCCTGATGCATGTGCGGCAATTGCATGACGGCGAAGGCCCGGCCTTGCTGTCGGCATTCAACCTCGGTGACGCGCCGGTGACGCTGCCGCTGCCGCACGAACTGGCCGCACGCCTGACCGCCGTCGATGGCCATGGCGTGACCGGCGGCATGCTGCAAGGCGACACATTGACCTTGTCGGCCTACGGCGGCTTCTTCGGCGCGCTGGCAGACGGGAAGGGCGGCGATGACTGATCAGACGACCCTGGCCGCGGTGGTCGCCGGAGCGCATGCCGATCCGTTTGCTGTTCTTGGCATGCATGAGGTCGACGGCGCGCTGCTGGTGCGCGTGCTGATGCCGGGCGCCGTCAGCGTCGGCGTGGTCGAAGCAAAGACCGGAAGGCAGCTGCTGCAGCTTGCACGCGTCGACGACAGCGACCTGTTTGCCGGCACGGTGCCACGCCGGCGTCAGCGCTTCGCCTATCGCCTGCGCATCGACTGGGGCACGCATCGGCAGGAGCTCGACGACGCCTATCGCTTCGCATCGATCCTGACCGACATGGACCTGTGGCTGATCGGCGAGGGCACGCACCACCGTCCTTTCGAGCGGCTGGGCGCGCATTTCACTGCAATCGATGCCGTCGATGGCGTCGCCTTCGCGGTGTGGGCGCCGAACGCTGCGCGGGTGTCGGTGATCGGCAGCTTCAACAACTGGGACGGCCGCCGTCACATGATGCGCTTGCGCGACGGTTGCGGCATCTGGGAGATTTTTATTCCCGGCCTGGCTGCCGGCGACCTCTACAAGTTCGAAATCCGCACCGCTGCCGGCGCCATCCTGCAGAAGGCCGATCCGTTTGCCTTTCGCGCCGAGCTGCGCCCGGACACCGCCTCGGTGGTGCAGGGCATGCCGGCATTGATTGCAGCCGATCCGGCGCGGCGCGCGGCTAACCAGCTTGATGCGCCGGTGAGCATCTACGAAGTCCACCCGGGTTCCTGGAAACGGCATGTCGCGCCGGCACCCGGGCGCGCGCACCTGCCCGGCTGGCTGAGCTATCGCGAACTGGCCGCCGAGCTGATTCCGTATGTAAAGGAAATGGGTTTCACCCACATTGAACTGATGCCGGTCAACGAGCATCCCTTCGACGACTCCTGGGGCTACCAGCCGACCGGCCTGTATGCGCCGACGGCGCGCTTCGGCACGCCGGAAGACTTCCGCCATTTCGTCGAGGTCGCGCATGCGGCCGGCATCGGCGTGCTGCTCGACTGGGTGCCGGGGCATTTTCCGGTCGATGCGCATGGCCTGGGGCAGTTCGACGGCACCCACCTATATGAACATGCCGATCCGCGCGAAGGCTTTCATCAGGACTGGAGCACGCTGATCTACAACTACGGCCGGCGCGAGGTCAGCAACTACCTGGTCGGCAATGCGCTCTACTGGACCGAGCGCTTCGGCATCGATGGCCTGCGCGTCGATGCCGTCGCCTCGATGCTCTACCGCGACTACAGCCGCGCCGAAGGTGAATGGATTCCAAACAAATTCGGCGGGCGCGAAAACCTCGAAGCGATCGCTTTCCTGCGTCGCACCAACGAGGTCCTGGCGATCGAACGGCCGGATGCCGTCACCATGGCCGAGGAGTCGACCAGCTTTCCGGGCGTCTCGCGGCCGGTGGCCGACAGCGGCCTGGGCTTCCAGTACAAGTGGAACATGGGCTGGATGCACGACACGCTGGAGTACATGCAGCAGGACCCGGTGCACCGGCGTTTTCATCACGACAAGATGACCTTCGGCATGGTGTATGCCTTCAGCGAGAATTTCGTGCTGCCGCTGTCGCATGACGAGGTGGTGCACGGCAAGGGCTCGCTGCTCTCGCGCATGCCGGGCGACGACTGGCAGCGCTTTGCCAACCTGCGCAGCTACTACGGTTTCATGTGGGGCCATCCCGGCAAGAAGCTGCTGTTCATGGGCGGCGAGCTGGCCCAGGAGCGGGAATGGAATGCCAACGCCAGCCTCGACTGGCACCTGCTGTCGCAACCGCTGCATGCCGGCGTGCAGCGACTGGTACGCGACCTGAATGCCGTCTACCGGAAGTGGCCGGCGCTGCACCGCATCGACTTCGATGCCCGCGGCTTCGACTGGATCGCGCATGACGACCGGGAAAATTCCGTGTTTTCCTTCATCCGCCGGGACGACGCCGGCGCGCTGATGATCGTGGTCAGCAATTTCACGCCGGTGTGCCGCGAAGGCTACCGGATCGGCGTGCCGAAACCGGGGCGCTACCGCGAAGTCATCAATACCGACGCCGCCGTCTATGGCGGCAGTGGCGTGGCAAACGACACGCTTGCGGCGCAGCAGACGCATTCGCACGGGCGCGACTGGTCGCTGGTGCTGCGCGTGCCGCCGCTGGCGACGATCATGCTGGCGTGGGAGGCCTGAGGCGATGACGGCCAGCGGCCGCATGGCGGCCACCGGCGATGCAGCCGCGCTGCAGGCCGGCGCACCGTTCGCCGTCCTGCAGGCCGGTTGCGCGCATCCGCTGGGCGCCACCGCATCGGCGCAGGGTGTCACGCAGGGTGTCAATTTTGCGCTGGTCGCGCCCCATGCCGAGCGCGTCGAACTCTGCCTGTTCGACGACAGCGGTCTGCATGAGCGCGAGCGCCTGCTGCTGCCCTCTTTTGATGACGGTGTCTGGCACGGCTTTCTGCCCAATGCCGCGCCCGGTCTGGTGTACGGCTACCGGGTGCATGGCCGCCATGCGCCGCAGGCCGGCCATCGCTTCAATCCGGCCAAGCTGCTGCTGGACCCGTATGCCCGCGAGATCGTCGGCACCTATCTCGGCCAGGACGCCTTTGGCAACGACGACCCGACCGATACCGGCGCCATCGCGCTCAAGGCGCGGGTGGTCGATGCGCGGATGCCGTTCGACTGGGGCGACGATGCGCCGCCACGGGTGGCGCCGGCCGACACGGTTCTCTATGAAGCGCATGTCAAGGGACTGACCCGGCTGCATCCGCAGGTGCCGCCGGCATTGCGCGGCACCTATGCGGGGTTGGCGCAGCCGGCGGTGCTCGATCATCTGGTGCGGCTGGGCGTGACCAGCCTGAGCTTGTTGCCGGTCCATCACCGGGCCGACGAAGCGCGGCTGCAGAAGGCGGGATTGTCGAATTACTGGGGATACTCCAGCATCGGATTTTTCGCACCCGAGCCGCGCTACTGGTCGGGGTGCGCCGGCAGCACGCCGGTCTCGGAATTTCGCCAGATGGTCAGGGCCCTGCATGCGCGCGGCATCGAGGTGCTGCTCGACGTCGTCTACAACCATACCGCCGAGACCGATGAATTCGGGCCGACGCTGTCGTTTCGCGG
>JANXSS010000281.1 GCA_025356535.1 Herminiimonas sp. | reverse complement strand
CGGCGCCGGCAACGGCATCGGAGGCAGCCAGGCTGATTCAGAGCAGCTGGCTCTTTCATCCGACCGGCGTGCCGCTTGCACGCCTGGACCTCGCGCTTCGGAATACTGGCGCCGCCGACGTATCGGGCAGCCAGCGCATCGTCTACAACAGCGCGCGGCGCCCGGTTGCGGTATTCGATGGCGAGGAGCGTGTCATCGCCAGGTATCGCTATAACAGCCAGGGCGAGCGGATTGCAAAAACCGTTTTTACCGGCGACGAGAGGAACGGTGCCCGACAGCAGCCGGCACCGGCTGCGACAGGACCCGCCCAACGCCGCAGTGGCAGGACCGTCTACAGCCTCTACAGCAACCAGCGCCTGGCAGCCGAGACCGACGAAGCCGGCAACATCACCGCCCATTACCTCTACCTGGCCGGGCGGCCGATCGCAAAGGTCGAGGTGCAGGCCAGAACGGGCTCCGTGCATGCGGCATGGAAAACGCTGCGCAGGATCTGCGGCTGGCTCGCTGATGGAGAAAGCGATGCGTTCGATTCAACGGCAGAAATTTATGCGGTGCATACCGACCATCTGGGCGCGCCGCAGGTGGTCACGGATGACCGGCAGAACGTGGTCTGGCAGGCGAACACTGATGCGTTCGGCAATACGCTTGTCGGCAAGGCGCCCGGAGCGGAAAAACCCGGTCGGCCATTCGAGATGAATCTCCGCTTGCCCGGGCAGATTTACGACGCCGAAACCGGCCAGCATTACAACTACCAGCGCTCCTACGATCCGCAGCTGGGACGCTACACGACGCCGGATCCGATCGGGCTGGACGGCGGATCGAATCCGTATGCGTATGTGTCGAACAATCCGCTGACGAATGTGGATCCGCTGGGGTTGTACGAGGAGGATGTGCATTACTACGTGACGTATTTTCTGGCTCTGGCTGCAGGACTCACTGACAGACAGGCCTGGGTAATAGCTACGGCAGACAGGTACATCGATGACAATCCGAATACCGAACCGTATGGCGACTTCGCCCTTAACATCTCTGCGCGGACCTATTATCACTTTACCCAAAAAGGGTGGGATACAAAGCAAAATCCGGGCGAAACCGACGCGGCATATGCAGCGCGCCGCTATCTGGACCCTGATAATCCGCAGATCAGACTCTTGAGAAATTATGCGGTCGACGACACCAACACACCATGTGCGAAAGCACAGCTTTACGGCGAGTATCTGCATGCGTTTCAAGATACCTATGCCCATCGGGACAAGGACAACAGCCCGTTCGGGAGTTTGAAAGGGCATGTTCTTGGTGGTCACAATCCCGACAAGACTTTCAACCACACAATCGGTTGGTCAGATGTGTCATTCCAGGTGCCGCCGACATCAATCGGAAACTGGCAATACAACGGCGCCAGAACGCTAGCGATGGAAGAAGCGACGTTCAGGGCATTAAAGGCCGATTTTGGATTGCAGGGACACGACAAGGCGGGCTTCCCGATTGAATGGGAAGCACTGCAGTCGACGTTGGCTGCATTCAATGCAAATCCTGTCGCACTGTCACGTGAGATCAAATCCAGCGAAGCAATAGCGAAAGCCGAGGTCCTTCAGGCGAAACTGGCGGACCTGGGATACGGAAGAATGCGCATTTATAACTGTGACGACGGACGGGACCAGCGAAATACGAATTTGAAAAGCAAGAACGGCGTTCCTTTGAGCCAGTCGCAAATGTTTGGGACGATCCTCGCAACACCTGCGCATTCAGAAGCGTGCAAATGACATGGATAACGCGATCGTATTTCTTGTGATTTGCTATGTTGTCCCAGGCATGCTGTGCACCTGGCTGACAAAATACCTGAGTTCACGCGACAGGTTTTTCTCGAATCGAAAAAAAATCCTGCTTGCCGGTCTCACGTTAAGCTGGACGCCCGGTGTAATCGCCGGCGGGCATGGTGCGTTTTTCGGACAAATGCTCGTCGGCTTGATCCTGTTTTTTCCCGGCCATTTTCAATTGCCGTTGGTTTTAATAAATGTATTTTCAGTCGTCATCACGTTTTTGGTCGTGTGGTACTTCGTTTGGATACTACGACTGGACCGGTGAACATAAAGCCTGGCCAGCTTCAGTGACACATTCTTTTATCTACCCCCGCAACCCCGGCGCATACCGCAACATATCCAGACAAGCATCCACCAGCTGCGGCGCATCCACCGCCAGGTCGCTTTTCTCCGGCATGAACAGCCAGTCGTTGATCAGTCCGCGCATCATCGCGTGCAGTGCCCGGCAGGCCAGCGGCACGTTCAGATCTTCCGGCAACTGGCCGCGCGTGATTGCACTGGTCATCGTGCGCGCGAAGTTTGCCAGGGCATTGGTGCACTCTTCCTGACGCCGCGCCCGGATCGGGCCGTTCGCATCGACGAATTCGCACTTCAGAAACAGGATGTCGAACACGATCCGCGACTGGGGATTGAGCGCGGTTTCCCGCAGTACCAGAACAAGCGAGCTGCGCAGCTGACCCAGCGGATCGGCTTGCCCGGCGTCGCCGCTGGCCTGCACCATCGCCTCCAGCGGCAGACGCACCCGCTGCGACATCGCATTGAACAGGTCGCCCTTGTTCTTGAAATGCCAGTAGATCGCCCCGCGCGTGACATCGGCAGCCTGCGCCACGTCTTCGAGTGACGTGCGGGAAACGCCCTGCGCATGGAACACCTGCTGCGCCGCATCGAGAATGCGGTTGCGGGTTTCCTGCGCCTCGGTCTTGGTCGATCTTGCCATGCGCTCTTTCGTGTCCGACAACGTCCCGATACCGGTGAAAACACCGGTAACGACGTCATACATACAATCATGAATGTATTTATAATAGCAGCGAAAACGCAGGTCCGTCCTGCTCCTGCCATTCCAATCATTCCTATCGTGTGAGAAAAACATGAGCGCAAGCCGCCCTGCCCTGCCGTCCAGACTGCCCGCCGTCGTCATTCTCGTCTTTATCCTGTTCTCGGCCGGCATCCTTGCGGGCTGCGGCGACAAGCCGGCTGCAGGTCCTGCCGCCGGCACGCCGCCGCCGCCGGCCGAAGTCGCGGTGGTGACGATTGCACCGACCCGGCTGGCGCTGACGACCGAATTGCCCGGTCGCTTGGAAGCCAGCCGCGTCGCCCAGGTGCGTGCGCGGGTGCCCGGCATCGTGTTGAAACGTACCTTCGAGGAAGGCAGCAACGTCAAGGCCGGCCAGGTGCTGTTTCGCATCGATCCGGCGTCGCTGCAGGCAACTTTCTCCAGCACCCAGGCATCGGTTGCAAAAGCCGAGGCCAATGTGGCCCAGGCGGCATTGAAGGTGCAACGCTACAAGCCGCTGGTCGACACCAATGCCATCAGCAAGCAGGAGTACGACGACGCACTGACTGCGCAAAAGCAGGCGTCCGCCGACCTGGCAACGGCCACGGCGAGCCGCCAGAGCGCCGGCTTGAATCTTGGTTATGCGACCGTCACGGCGCCGATTGCCGGGCGCATCGGCCGCGCCCAGGTCACCGAGGGCGCGCTGGTGGGCCAGGGCGAAGCCACGCCGCTGGCAACCGTGCAGCAGGTCGATCCGATCTACGTCAACCTGACCCAGTCGAGCACCGAAGTGCTGCGCCTGCGCCGCGCCCTGAGCAGCGGCAAGCTGCAGGCAGCCGGCGAGAATGCCGCCCGCGTCACCTTGGTGACCGAGGACGGCCAGGCGTATCCGCAACCGGGGCGCTTGCTGTTTTCCGATCTGACGGTCGATGAAAGCTCGGGCGCGGTGTCGTTGCGGGCGGAGTTTCCGAATCCGGGACGCATGCTGTTGCCAGGCATGTACGTGCGGGCGCGGCTGGAGCAGGCGGTCAATGAAGCGGCACTGACCGTGCCGCAACAGGCGATCCAGCGCACCAACGACGGCGCCTCGGTCATGGTGGTCGGCGCCGACAACAAGGTCGCCGCGCGCCCGGTCAAGGCCGATGCCTCGCAGGGCAATCTGGCAATCGTCACCTCGGGCCTGAAACCGGGCGAGCGCGTCATCGTCGAAGGCTTGCAGAAGGCGAAACCCGGCGCGACCGTCAAACCGGTGCAGTGGGCGGGCGCCAACGGCGTGCCGACGCCTGCTGCAACGGCCGGCGTCGCAAACGCCGGCACCGCAGCCACCCCGAAACCGCAATCAAATTAAGGAGGCCGCATGGCGCAATTCTTCATCGATCGCCCGGTTTTTGCGTGGGTCATCGCGCTGTT
>JANXSS010000231.1 GCA_025356535.1 Herminiimonas sp. | reverse complement strand
CCGGCGCTACCGCAGCATGCGCTGGCGTTCGATAGCGGCAGTCAGGACCCGACAGGTTGAAAGCATGGTAAAAAGACGATGGCAAAAGTGACAAGCAACCAGCGGAAGGCGACGCGCTGACGTACTGAAGCCACAGCCTATCAGCAAAGCATGCAGCATGGGCAGGCAGGTTTGCGAAATTAAGATTGCGTGGCGCGCTATCATGGTCGCCGACATTTCCTACCGGATTACAACGACATGACACTGCGCATCATCGCCACAGGCGGCACCTTCGACAAGCAATACGATGAGATTTCCGGCCTGCTGGTGTTCGGCAACAGCCATCTGCCCGAGGCAATCGACCGCGCGCGCATTGCGCCGCCGGTCGTGCTGCAGGAACTGTTCCTGCTCGACTCGCTCGACATGCAGCCGCAGCATCGCGAGCAGGTACTGGCTGCCTGCAGCGCGGCAACCGAGCGCCACATCGTCGTCGTTCATGGCACCGACACCATGACCGAGACAGCGCAGGTACTGGCCGCAGCCGCGCTTGAAAAGACCATCGTGCTGACCGGCGCGATGGTGCCGTATGCGGTGTCGGGCAGCGATGCGCTGTTCAATTTCGGTTTTGCGTGCGGGGTTGCAGGCACTTTGCCGGCAGGCGTGTACGTCGCCATGAACGGCACCGTGTTCGCGTCGGACCGGGTGCGCAAGAACCGTGTGGCCGGTATATTCGAAGCGCTCTGATGATGGCGCTGCCCCGGCCGGTGGCGGCAACAAAATGCAAGAGCGGCAATCTTTAAAGTGCCTTGCCTGTGGGTTCGGCAAGTCGATAGGGTTTTTTGATACGATTTTTCGGATGCGCGCCATGGCAATTTCCCTTTTTCCCCTGAAACGCAGCGCCGTGCTTCTGGCGCTATTGGTGCTCAACGCATGCGGCGGAGGCGGCAGTACCGGCAGCAGCAATACGAATCCGGCTGCCGGTGCGCCGACTGGGGCAACGTTCGGCGCAACCGGCGCGGCAGCGGTCGACACACAAGCCGTCCAGCCGACCGGCAATACCGCAACCGATGGCTTGAACTGGTTCAATTACCGGCGTGGATTGTTGGGCATTCCGGCACTGGCGCGCACCGCGACGATCGATACGGCGGCGCAGGGGCATTCCGGCTACGAACAACTCAACGACACGCTGACGCATGTGCAGAGTGCCGGTCGGGCAGGTTTTACCGGCGAAATGCTACAGGACCGGCTGACTGCAGCAAATTACCGGTTCACTGCAAGAAGTTACGCTTATGGTGAAGTCCTCTCCAGCACCACGGACCAGTCCGGTTTCAATGCCGCCGAAGACCTGATTGCAGCGATCTACCATCGCTTCGTCATTTTTGAGCCGATGTTTCGCCAGGCCGGCGCCGGCTCTGCCGTCTCCTCCAGCGGACGCAGCTATTTCACGGTCGATTTCGCGGCCAATGGCCTGACGCCGGCGCTTGGGCGCGGCAATTTCCTGGTGTATCCGGCCGATGGGCAGAAGAGCATACCGCCGGGGTTTTTCAGCGACTTCGAAACGCCAGACCCGGTGCCCGACCGCAACCAGGTCGGTTATCCGATCAGCCTGCATGCCGACATCACCTCGACCGTGACCGTGACGAGTTTCACGGTGCGCCCGCGCAACGGTGCGCTGATGCAGACGCGCCTGCTGGTGCATGCATCGGACGCGGAGACGCCGCTCTCGGCCGCCGCCCTGATTCCGCTGGACGTGCTGGCTGCAGGCACCACCTATGACGTGCAGTTTGCCGGCACGGTCGACGATGTGCCGGCGAGCCGGGCATGGTCCTTCACCACCCGTTGAGCATGCCAGTCGACGGCAAAATGCGAAAAGCCCGCGCGCGGCGGGCTCTGGTGACGCAAGTGAAAGGCTTACGCGTTCTTGTTTTTTGCCAGCTGGCGGCGTGATGCGGCAAAGCCGAGCAGGCCAAGACCGAACAGCGCAACGCTGCCAGGTTCAGGAACGGCATTCGATACCTGGGCGAATTCGGCGCCCCAGTTGTTCGAGGCAAGTCCGGGCGCCGTGACCGTATCGAGCAAGACACCGGCCGTCGAATACTGGCGCAACGTGTCAGAGCTGTTCGCCACGAACCACAGCGTGTCCGTCGCGCCTTCATAGGCCAGCGAACCACGGTCGCCGGCATGGCTGAACGAGGAAATCAGCGTACCACCCAGCGTATATTCATACATCTGCGCTTCATCGGAGATCCAGAGATTGTTCGACGCGCTGTCGAACGTGATGCCGGTCACGCCATTGCCACTGCCGTCGACGTCAAACATGGCAGTCATGCCGGTCCAGTCGGTATTGGCGCTGTACACGGTAGCCGTACCGTAGAAGGCATGTCCGAGCGTGTAATTGACGGCGCCGTTCGAAGCGCCATCGACGGAATCAACCGCCGTGTAGGCGGTGGTATTGCCGGTGGCGGCGCCGCCCAGTGTGTATTCGCGCGACAGATCCGGGCCCGATGCACTGTAGTCTCCCAACCAGATGGTGTTGCGTACGGCAAGCGGATAGCCGCGTACGAAGGTGTTTGCAGTCGTGACCGTGGTGCCGTTGACCATCGCCAGGCGACCTGCGTCGCCGTTCGTCACGTATAGGGTCTGTACAGGCACGGCATGGGCAATGCCGGCCATTGCAAGGGTGGCTACGAGGCCAGCAATCTGCTTGAACATTTTAATTCTCCAAAATTATTGTAATGAAGAATCTTTAGCAAACTGCATGCCAGCATTAAATTATGATTAGAATCAATTGGTTACTAATTATTAATTTATGAAATTCAATTTGTTGTAAAGATTTCCGACAAGAAAATGTTTTTGTGGATACAGCGCGTACATGCACTGGCAACCGGCAGGTCCAAATCTATTTTCCGATGCAAAACCGGCCGAAGATAACACCCAGCAGATCGTCGGAACCGAATTCGCCGGTAATGCCGTTCAGGCGTTCCTGCGTCAGTCGCAGCTCTTCTGCAAACAGGTCCAGCGCCTGGTCGGCCTGTGCCGCCAGTTGTTCTGCATTGTCGAGGTGGTCGCGCGCGGCACGCAGGGCAATCAGATGCCGTTCGCGCGCCAAGTAGAGGGATTCCCCGGTCTGCTGCCAGCCGGCCAGGCGCAGCAGTTCGGCACGCAGCAGTTCGATGCCGCGCCCGTCGGTGGCCGACATGTAGAGCTGCGTGACGTCGCCGCTTTGCTCCAGCGCCGGCCGGTGACCCGACAGGTCGATCTTGTTCCAGACCTGCAGCACCGGCACGCCTGCCGGCAGGCGGGCGGCGATGTCGTCATCGCCCCGGGTCGGCCCGTGCGCCGCGTCCAGCAGGTGCAGCACGACGTCGGCCTGCTCGACCGCCTGCCAGGTGCGCTGCATGCCGATGCGCTCGACTTCATCGGTTGCCTCGTCCGGATGGCGGATGCCGGCAGTGTCGATGATATTGAGCGGAATGCCTTCGATCTGGATCGTCTCGGTGACCTTGTCGCGGGTGGTGCCGGCAATTGCAGTGACGATTGCCACCTCGGCGCCGGCCAGAAGATTGAGCAGCGACGACTTGCCCACGTTCGGCTGGCCTGCCAGGACAATGTTCAAGCCATCGCGCAGCAGCGCGCCTTGCGCGGCATGGCGGAACACCGTATCGAGTTCTGCCCGGATGCGCTCGAGCTGACCGCGCGCATCCGAATTTTCCAGGAAGTCGATTTCTTCTTCGGGAAAGTCGAGCGTTGCCTCGACCAGCATGCGCAGATTGATCACCTGCGCGACCAGGCGGTTGATGGCGCCGGAAAAAACGCCCGAGAGCGATTGCGAAGCCGACCGGGCCGCTGCCTCGGTGGAGGCGTCGATCAGGTCGGCAACGGCTTCTGCCTGCGCCAGATCGAGCTTGTCGTTCAGATAGGCCCGTTGCGTGAATTCACCCGGCTGCGCCAGGCGCAGGCCGATCGACTGGCCGGCCTCCAGGCAGCGCGCCAGCAGCATCTGCAGCACCACCGGCCCGCCGTGGCCTTGTAGCTCCAGTACGTCTTCGCCGGTATAGGAATGCGGCGCCTTGAAGTACAGTGCCAGCCCCTGGTCGAGGATGCTGCCGTCGCCGGCCATGAAGCTGGTGAAGGTTGCATGGCGCGGTTGCAGGCCAGCGCCGGCAGGCAAGCGGCAGAGCGCGTCGATCAGGCTGCTGACACCGCGGCCGGAGATGCGCACCACGCCAATGCCGCCGCGCCCCGGTGGGGTGGCAATGGCGGCGATGGGAGAAGTATCTGGAGTCATGGCGCAAGTCTATGCTCAGCAAATCAACTATTGCAATAAAAAAAGCCCGTGCAGTCGGCACGGGCTTCTCGATGGGGTGTGGCAACGATCTTCAGGCCGGCTTGGCGCTTTCCATGTTCTTGGTGATGACCCACTGCTGCGCAATCGACAGCACGTTGTTGACCACCCAGTACAGCACCAGGCCGGACGGGAAGAAAAAGAACATCACCGAAAAGATGATCGGCATGAACATCATGACCTTGGCCTGCACCGGATCGGGCGGTTTCGGATTCAACTTGGTCTGGATGAACATGGAAACGGCCATGACCACCGGCAGGATGAAGAACGGGTCGGGCGCAGCGAGGTCGTGTATCCAGCCCAGCCACGGCGCATTGCGCATCTCCACGCTGGCCAGCAGCACCCAGTAGAGCGAAATGAAGACCGGAATCTGCACCACGATCGGCAGGCAGCCACCGAGCGGATTGATTTTTTCGGTCTTGTAGAGCTCCATCATGGCCTGGTTCATCTTGGTCGGATCGCCCTTGAAGCGCTCCCGGATCGCCGTCATTTTTGGCGTGACCAGCTTCATCTAGCCCATGCTGCGATAGCTGGCAGCTGAGAGCGGGAAGAATGCCAGCTTGATGATGATGGTCAGCACGATGATGGTCCAGCCCCAGTTGCCGAGGATTTTGTGGATCTGCGTCATCAGCCAGAAGATCGGCTTGGCGATGATGGTCAGCCAGCCGTAATCCTTGACCAGTTCCAGGCCGGGCGCGGTTGTTTCCAGCACGGCCGACTCCTGCGGGCCGGCGTAGAGGCGCGACTGCGCCGTGACGGTGGCGCCCGGGGCGACGGTGCCGAGCTGCTCGATGGTGCCGACCGCATACAGGTTGGTCGCGACTTTCTTGGTGAAGATTTCACGCGGCGTCTTGTCGGCGGCAATGAAGGCCGAGACGAAGTAATGCTGGATCAGCGCCACCCAGCCGTTGTCGGCCTTGAGCGCATGTTCGGCGCCGCCTTTTTCGATCTTCTCGAAGGTCAGTTTCTGGAAGTGATCGGCCTCGGTATAGACGGCCGGCCCGGTGAAGGTGCTGTAGAAGCGCGATTCGCCGGCAGGCGCGCTGCCGTCGCGCACCAGTTGCTCGTAGAGCGCCGGCGTCACCGGTGCCGTGCCGGCATTGGTGATGTCGTGGCGCACGTCGATGACGTAGTCGCCGCGCTTGAAGGTATAGGTCTTGGTCAGCTTGACGCCACCCTGCTCGGCTTCCAGCACCAGTTGCACCTGGTTGCCGGCGTCGAGCGTGCGCACGCCCGGCTTTGCCGTGAAGATCGTCCGGTGATTCGGGAAAGGACCGCCGATCAGGCCCGACTGGGCCAGGTAGGTGCGCTTGTCGGTCGAATCGAACAGCACCATGTTTTGCTTCGGATCGTCGGAATCCTTGTGTTTCAGCAGTTCCAGGCGCTTGAGTTCGCCGCCGGTAGTATCAATTTGCGCCTTGACCAGGTCGGTGACGATGGTGATGACTTCGCCACGGGTGGCCGGCGCCGCCTCGGCGCCGGGCAAGGCGTTGACGCCGGCTGCCGCTTGCGGCGCTGGTGTCGTGCCGCCGGCCGCGCCGGTGGCAACCGGCTTTGTCACTTGCGCCGGATTCGGGAAAAACATCGATGGCTTACCCGTGTAGCGCATCCAGTTGTCCCAAAGGAGCAACAGCGATAAGGAGAACACAACCCACAGGACGGTACGTTTGATATCCATTTTTGTTCAGTCGCAATAGGGAGTCATAAATCAGGATTTGCTGCACGGGGGTGGCTGCAGCGGCGTGCGGCCGAAGCCGCATTCTTCTTGTCCGGTACCGGATCGACGCCGCCGGCGTGCCAGGGATGGCACTTGCACAATCGCCGGGCAGCCATCAGGGCACCTGCGGCAGCGCCATGCCGGTCAACCGCCTGGCGCGCGTAATCAGAGCAGCTGGGATAGAAACGGCAGTTTTGCCCGAGATACGGGCTGATTGCCAGCTGGTAGAACCGCAGCAACAACAAAAGGACGGTTCTCATGCGTCCCGCACGGCACGACGCTGGCTGCCGAAAAGTTGCAACAGCTCTGCCTTCAACAGCCGGTGCAAGCTTGCACTGGTCGCCGGTCCTGCCTTGGTATTGACCGGCTTTGACAGGCGTACGATGCAGTCGCATGCCGGCAGGACACTCTGGCGAAACAGTTCACGGGTCATGCGCTTGACGGTGTTGCGCGTCACGGCGCGCGGCGCCAGGCGCTTGGCAGCGACCACGCCAAGGCGCGCATCGCGCAGCATGTTCGGTCGCATGTACAACACGAAATGCGCCGTGCGATACACCGGGCGCAAACTAAAAACGGATGAAAATTCATCCGTTTTTGCGATGCGCCGTTCGCGTGGAAAGGACTGTGAAGGCATCATGGCGCCGCTGTTCATGCCGTCAGCCGCACTGTCGGCTGTCTGCCCGACGGTGCTGTCAACCTGTCATGCAACTGGCATCACCGGCTCGCTGCTACAGGCGGATCAGGCTGCCAGGCGCTTGCGGCCTTTGGCGCGGCGCGCGTTCAGGACGGCGCGACCGCCACGGGTCGCCATCCGTACGCGAAAGCCATGAGTACGCTTGCGGCGAACGACGGAAGGTTGGTAAGTACGTTTCATGTTGGGCTCGCTGATTGGTGAGCCTGAGATTAAACAGCATTTTCCATCGATTTGTCAATCACTTAGCTACGATGCGCAGATGCGGTGCGGCAACGCCTGCAACCAAAATAAGGCTGCTGCCTGTGGATAACTCTGGCCAGCGAGGGTAGAATGAAAGCAACGTGTGGCAAGCTGCGGCGCGATAAAAAAGTCCGTCCCAACGGCAATTTCAGTGCCCTTTCACACTCTTTAAAAACAGACAATCCATGGAAAATTTCTGGCAGTCCTGCTCCACGCAACTGGAGCAGGAACTGACGCCGCAGCAGTTCAGCGCCTGGATCAAGCCGCTTGCGCCATTGGACTTCGATGAAGGCAGGCTGCGCATCGCCGCGCCAAATCGCTTCAAGCTCGACTGGGTAAAGACGCAGTTCGCCAGTCGCATCACCACGCTGGCGGCACAATACTGGGATGAAGCAGTCGACGTGCAGTTCGTGCTCGACCCGCGCTTGAACGTCGCGCGCAAGGCCGGTCCGAGCAGCGACAGCCACGTCAGTACCGAGCGCAGTGGTGCTTATGGCAACATGCCGGGCGAGGCTGCCCCCAGTGAAGGCGCTGCCGAGCGCGTGACCGAAAGCGGTTCGCGGCGCGAGCAGAGCCGCATCAATGACGCCCTGACCTTCGACAGCTTCGTGACGGGCAAGGCCAACCAACTCGCCCGTGCGGCGGCAATCCAGGTCGCCAACAATCCCGGCATTTCCTACAATCCGCTGTTTTTGTACGGCGGCGTCGGTCTGGGCAAGACCCA
>JANXSS010000225.1 GCA_025356535.1 Herminiimonas sp. | reverse complement strand
GTGCGCATCGGCAAGGTCACGCTGGGCGACCTGCCGGTTGGCGAATGGCGCTACCTGCGGCCGGACGAACAGTTCTAGCGGTAGTTTGTTGCACAATGGCCGGCATTGACTATATTGGGAATGAGGAGATGCTCATGTCATGTTGACCTGCTGCCCCTATTCCCTGGCCGCGGGACCGGAACAAGACGTTGACGGCGCTCGCAGGTGCCGAACCAGTGGTTCAAGCCCAGGCGGCAGAGGTACGACAGCTGCAGTTTTTTCTCTCTGAATCCTGCTGGGACGCCGAGGTGGTCACGGCACGGCGCATTGCCTTGCTGGTAAAGGACCCGGTTTGGCAAAAAAATTCTCGCTCAGATGACGTGCCTCGTACAGATTCTTGTCGTCAGACCGCGGATTCTTCCGGGTGCATTTTGACGGGATGACTGCCGTCTTGCCCGCTTTGGCTAATGGCTCAAGTACCCGGCCGTCAGCGTCGTAACCTTTGTCGGCCAGAACGATTGTTGCAGTGATGTCAGGAAAAAGTGCGTCGGCACCTTCCAAATTCCAGGCGTGGCCGCCTGTCAGGTGAAACGCCGTCGGATTACCCAGCGCATCGACCGTAGCGTGGATTTAGTGCTCAACCCGCCCCGGCTTCGTCCGATTGCTTCGTCCTGATCGTTTTTTTACGCGCTCCGGCACTGTGCTGATGCGCACGCACGATCGTGCTGTCAATCATGGCGTATTCATTGTCTGCATCACTGGCCAAATGGATAAACAACGCTTGCAAGGTGCCGCTTTCTGCCCGGCGGCTGAACCGTCGATGGATATTGTTGCAGTCACCAAACCGCTCCGGCAAATCTCGCCACGGGATGCCCGCACGATACCGGTATAGCACCGCTTGCACAAAAACCCGGTTGTCGCGTGCGGTAGCGCCAACCGATTCTTGCCGTCCCGGCAGCAGTCCTTTGATTACATCCCATTGATCATCGCGCAGTGCGTAGCGTCGTACCATTCACCGGCACCTCCCTTGGCCTGAAAAAGAGATGCCAGTGCCGCCAAACCGTTCGCACGATCGTGAAATTAATTCAAATCAACTGACGACACGTCCTGGCCTTGCTGCGGATTCTGGTCCTTTATGGAGCGGACGCGCCGAAATTCCCGCCACATAAAGTGCGGAAGACCCAAAATCATGTCGGCGTTGACATGCCTTTGTGCCGCAGAAAAAATACGCGCGAAATGACAGCTTTTCCTTTTATGTCGTGATCAGGGAAAATCAAACGGACGTCGGAAATCTTTACGCTTTTATTTTCTTGATGAAATATTTTCTTCCAAGCACATGTTTTTAAAGTGATTGTTTTAATGGCACGATAAATGCTTATAGGAAACACCGCTAATAAAAGTGATTTCCTATAAAGGTTGTGTATGAACTATTCGTTTCGTAAGACATTGCTCGCCGCTGTCCTTTTGTCTGCCAGCATGGCGCAGGCTGCACCAATAACCGCTAACGTCACGATCGATCTTGACACCGCACTGACTGGCAGTACATGGACAGCGATCCATAGTCCGCTCGATAGCATCCTCCACGTAAACACCGGAGACACCGTCACCGTAAATATCAGCTTCGTGGGAGATCAGCAGCTTAACTGGCTGGGCGACGGGTATTTCAATCCTTGGTTACTGATAAAAGGCTGGGAAGATGGCACCTTCGAAAGTAGCCAGTTCGGCGGTTTTTCTCTTACCAACGAATTGGTCACCTTTCAAAACTTGAGCATCGGCAGTCAGTTTGCTCCAGTTGGAGATACCGAATCCTGCTGCATTCATCTCGGGCCAACTTTTCAAATTTTTGGGGATAACATTGTTCGCCAGTTTTCCGGTGTCAGTACGACATTTACTGCCGACCTTCAGGGCGCTCCATTTCGAGAATATGGCACCATCGGTTACGAAGGCACGCCTATCTTCGAGGGCACGTTAAGCAAGATCGCTGGCGCAGAAGTTCCTGAACCAGAGTCGATTGCTCTTTTCGGCATCGGATTGCTAGGCGTTGCACTGGCTCGCCGCAAGCGCGCTTAGAATATACGCGGTGGTCACGTTTCGGCTTTGCAGTGGCGCCAGGCTTCTGCAGTCATGAGCCTGGGCCGTTTGGCCCAGTTGACGCCGAGCAGATCGCGGTGGATCGACAACCGAGCCGCCCTAAGCTAATAGCGCAAGCTCTTGAGTTGGCGGTTGGTCGTTTCTGCTTCGATCAGTCGGGTGGTAATCCCCCCGCTTTTAACGGTCGGCAAAGATAGAAACCATGCGGCCATGGCGAGCCGTTGCTTTGGGGTGAATCCGCCCAGTGCCATGTTCTGGCGTTCGTGATTGTAATTCCATAGCCACCGGGTTGCGAATTCCTGGACTTCATCAACCGTATCGAACAGATATTGCGCAAGCCATTCGTAGCGCACGGTGCGGTTGAACCGTTCCACATAGGCATTCTGCTGTGGATTTCCTGGTTGGATGTATTCGATCCGGACGCCGCGCCGGTTGGCCCAACCCTGCAGTGCTGCGCTGATGTACTCGGGGCCGTTATCACACCGAATCACGCCTGGGCATCCACGCCAGGAAATGATCTGTTCCAGGCTGCAGATGACGCGCTCCGAAGGCAGCGAGAAGTCGACATCAATGCCCAGCGCCTCCCGATTGAAGTCGTCGATCACGTTGAACAACCGGATACATCTGCCGTCGCTCAACTGGTCATCCATGAAATCCATGGACCAAATCTGATTGATCGTTTCTGGCACCGTCAGCGTCGCAGGCCTCTCCCGTACCATGCGTTTCTTCGGCTTGATTCTCAAATTCAGTTCCAGCCCTCGGTAAATCCGATAGATCCGCTTGTGATTCCAGCAAAATTCCTTCACGTTACGTAGGTACAAGTAGTACAGGCCAAAGCCCCAATTGCGATTGTTGTCGGTCTGCCGGACCAGCCAGTTCGCAATCCCCTCGTTCTCGGCCTGCCGCTTGGCTTGGTACCGATAACAGGTTTCACTGATGCCAAACGCCGTGCACGCCAGGCAAATCGCCACGCCGTGCTGTGCCATTGCTTGCATGGCCATCTCGCGCCGCTGAGATGGCCGGGCTATTTTTTTGCGAGGGCCTCTTCGACGATCAGGGCCCGCATCTGCGCATCGACGTACATCTTCTTCAAACGCCGGTTCTCGTCCTCGAGCTCCTTCATCTCGGCCATCAGCGACACGTCCATGCCGCCGAACTTGGCGCGCCACTTGTAAAACGTTGCCGTGCTGACGCCGTGTTCACGACACAAATCCGGCACCGACGCACCGGCCTCCGCCTGCTTCAGCACCGCCATGATCTGGCTGTCGGTAAATCACGATCTCTTCACTGCAGAACCTCCTCATTTCATTTCGAGAAAATTCTACCTCTGAAGACCGTTCTTTCGCGGGAGGGGGGTTACCGTGGAGCAAAGCTACAAGCGCATGAAAGACGAGCGCGGCTGGGCCGGCGTCATGGTACGCAGCGATCGGGCCATTCGTCGCCATCGGGCCTTGGTGTGCTGTGCGTTTGCATTCTGCTGGTGGCACGAAGCCTACCGGACCGGGGTTGCCGGCGATAACGGCGCGCCAGTGGGGCATGAGCCCTACGCGCTGCCACCGGCACGGAAAAAATCGACAGGCCAGCACCCACGCTATTCCCATGCTGGCCCAGCACCCTACGGGCAGTGCAAGCATGGCTTGCCCCGGCACACGGGCTCACGCGCTGCTGGAAGGCCTTCCCCAGCAAGCCCTTGCCGCACGAACTCGCGCATCTGTGCGACGAATTGGCGCGCGGACAAGGCATCAACCTCTACCTTCGGATTTAACAAACTACCGCTAGTCTGTGTTTGACAGGCTATTGCGCGCTCCGGCTTTGCGCCTGTCAAACGCAGCCTAAGCGTCAGTCGTCATCGGCGGGATCGAGCTCGGGAAACAGGATGTCGGTAAAGCCGAACTGTGAAAAATCCGTGATCCGCATCGGATACAGCACGCCGATCAGGTGATCGCATTCATGCTGCACGACGCGGGCATGAAAGCCATCCACCGCGCGGTCGATGGGAGCGCCATGCTGGTCGAAGCCGGTGTAGCGGACACGCTGGTAACGCGGCACCACGCCGCGCAGGCCCGGCACCGACAGGCAGCCTTCCCAGTTTTCTTCGATGGCGTCCGACAACGGCGTGATGACCGGATTGATCAGCACCGTTTCCGGCACCGGCGGCGCTTCCGGATAGCGGGCGTTCTGCTTGAAGCCGAAGATCACCAGTTGCAGGTTGATGCCGATCTGCGGCGCAGCCAGGCCGGCGCCCTTGGCTGCATACATCGTGTCGAACATGTCGGCAATCAGGGCCTGCATCGCCGGCGTATCGAATTCGGTGACCGGCTCGGCCATGCGCAGCAGGCGCGGGTCGCCCATCCGCAGGATTTCATGAACGCTCATCGGCTCGGATTCTCCAGGCTGGATTGATGCTCGCGCAGGTAGGCAGCGAAGGCGTCGCCGGTTTCCGCATGCTTCAAGCCCATCGCTACCGTTGCCTTCAGGTAGCCGAGCTTGGAGCCGCAATCGTAGCGCTGGCCTTCGTAGCGAAATGCCAGCACGGTTTCATCTGCCATGAGCGCCGCGATGCCGTCGGTGAGCTGGATCTCGCCACCGGCGCCACGGCCGATCTTTTCGAGGTGCGAGAAAATCTTTGGCGTCAGGACGTAGCGGCCGACCACGGCCAGGGTCGACGGCGCGACATCCGGCGCCGGCTTCTCGATGATCGCGTTGACCCGTTCCAGGTTCGGCAGATAGGCCGTCGCGCTGACGATGCCGTACTGCTTGGTGTCGCTGCGCGGCACGTCCTGCACCGCCAGCAGGCTCCTGCCTTCGCGGGCGAACTGCGCGCACATCTGCGACATCACCGGCTCCGTGCCGGGTCCGACATCCATGAAATCGTCGGCCAGCAGGACGGCAAACGGTTCGTCGCCGATCACCGGGCGCGCGCACAGCACCGCGTGGCCCAGACCCAGCGGCGCCGACTGGCGGATGTAGATGCAGGTGACGTTCTTCGGAATGACGTTCTGGACGAATTCGAGCAAGGCGGTCTTGCCGGCAGCTTCCAGTTCGGACTCGAGTTCATAGGCCTTGTCGAAATGGTCCTCGATGGCGCGCTTGTTGCGCCCGGTGATGAACACCAGCTCGGTGATGCCCGCGGCAACGGCTTCCTCGACCGCATACTGGATCAGCGGCTTGTCGACGATGGGCAGCATTTCCTTCGGCTGCGCCTTGGTCGCCGGCAAAAAACGGCTGCCGAGACCGGCCACCGGGAAAACCGCTTTGGTTATCTTGTTCATCGCTTTTTTTATTCCTCGAGTAAGCGTTTTAATTGCATTTCGTCAATGATTGTAACGCCTAGTGCCTCTGCCTTCGCCAGCTTGCTGCCGGCGTCGCTGCCAGCCACCACGTAGCTGGTTTTTTTCGAAACCGAGCCGGCCACCTTGCCGCCGGCCGCTTCGATCAACGCCGCCGCATCGTCGCGCGAAAGGTTCGGTAGCGTGCCGGTCAGCACGAAGGTCTTGCCTTGCAGGGCAGAGGCTATTCTATCCGCAGCCGTCTCCGGCCAGGCCAGTCCGAGCGCCCGCAATTGCGCAATCAGTTCCAGATTCAATGCATCGTTGAGAAATTCCAAGATCGAGCGGGCTACCACCGGGCCGACGTCGGCCACCTCCAGCAGCGCCGCCTCATCGGCCTGCAGCAGCGCATCGAGGTTGCCGAAGTGGCGCGCCAGCGCCTTTGCCGTGGCTTCGCCGACATGGCGGATGCCAAGCGCGTAGACGAAGCGCGCCAGGCTGGTCGATTTCGATTTCTCGATTGCCGCGAGCACGTTCTGCGCGGATTTGTCGGCCATGCGGTCGAGTTCGGCCAGGGCGACGAAACCCAGGCGATAGATGTCGGCTGCGGTATTGATGAGGTTGCGCTCGACCAGCTGATCGACCAGCTGCTCGCCCAATCCTTCGATATCCATCGCCCGGCGCGAGACGAAATGCAGCAGGCCGCCCTTGCGTTGCGCGGCGCACTTGACCCATCCGCCGGCGCAGCGCGCCACCGCCTCGTCCTCGCCGCGCACGATGGGCGAGCCGCATACCGGGCAGCTCGCCGGCATGACGAACTCCCGCGCATCGGCCGGCCGAAGTTCGGGCACGAACGCCACCACCTCGGGAATGACGTCGCCGGCACGGCGCACGATGACGGTGTCGCCGATGCGGATATCCTTCCTGCGCACTTCATCTTCGTTGTGCAGTGTCGCATTGGTGACCGAAACGCCGCCGACGGTGACGGCCGCCAGGCGCGCCACCGGCGTGATCGCCCCGGTGCGCCCGACCTGCACGCCGATTTCCTGCACCAGCGTGGTGGCTTCCTGCGCCGGAAACTTGTGGGCGATCGCAAAGCGCGGCGCCCGCGAGACGAAACCCATCCGGGCCTGCTGCGCGAGCTGGTTGACTTTGTAGACCACGCCGTCGATTTCATAGGGCAACGCGACGCGGCGCAGGCCGATGTCGCGGAAAAATGCCAGCAGGCCTTGTGCCCCGCGCACTGCTGCCCGCTCGGCGCAGACGGCAACGCCGAGTTCGCCATACCAGTCCAGCAACGCCGTGTGCGAGGGCGGCATCGGCGCGCCTTCGAGCGCACCGATGCCGTAGGCAAAAAAGCGCAGGGTGCGCTGCGCCGTGATGCGTGAATCGAGCTGGCGCAGGTTGCCGGCGGCGGCATTGCGCGGATTGGCGAATTCCTTGGCGCCAGCCTCGCGCTGGCGTGCATTCATGCGCGCAAAATCGCCCTTGAACATCAGCACCTCGCCGCGAATGTCGAGCAGTTTCGGCGGATTCGGCGTGTGCAGTCGCAGCGGTATCGCCTGCACGGTGCGGATGTTGGCGGTGACGTTTTCGCCGGTGGCGCCATCGCCGCGTGTCGCCGCTTCGACCAGCAAGCCGTCTTCGTAGCGCAGGTTGATCGCCAGGCCGTCGAATTTCAGTTCGGCGGCATATTCCGGTGCGTCCTCGCCAAGCGCTTGCGCCACCCGCCGATCGAAGGCAATCACGTCGGCATCCGAAAAACCGTTTCCGAGCGAGAGCATCGGCACGCTGTGACGCACCGGCGCGAACTGGCCCAGCGGCGCGGCGCCGACCCGCCGCGTCGGCGAGTCGGCGGTAGCCAGGGCCGGGTCGGCCGCCTCGATCTGTTCGAGCTCCCGGTACAGCCGGTCGTAGTCGGCGTCCGGTATGGTCGGGTCGTCCAGCACGTAATAGGCGTGCGCATGGCGCGCCAGCGTGGCGCGCAGCCATGCGGCGCGTGCCGCCGGATCGGCCCGGTCGGGGCCATGCGGATCAATCATCGTAGATACCATGGATAAAAACGTACAGGGATGGCGGGTTCGGATGGCGGCATGGCGCGGCGCCCCGGCATGCCCGATGAAGAAGCAGTGCGCGCGCCGCCTCAGCTAAACAGGCGCAATGCCCGCACGGAGCCTGCCGGTATGTCGGCTGCCTGCATGTCGTGATAGAACGTCTGCACCTGTTCGCCGATTTCGGCCAGGCCAGCTTCCGACAGCGGCTGGTCGGTGTCGTCGACGACCAGGCCGTCGAGCCGGTGCGACAGCGAGCGGGCGCAGGCGATCATGGCGCCGAAGCCGTCGCGCTCCGGCGCCACGCATGGCACGTCCAGCAGCAGGGTCAGGCGCGTCGTGCTCTCGGCAGCGAGCGTCACGTTGGTCGACAGCGAGAACAGGTTGCCGCCCTCGCCGTCGGACATCACCAGGCGGCCGTCCGGACGCACGTCGAAGCCCTGGCGTTCCAGCGCGCTGAGCAGCGTGGCAATCGACCAGGCGGCGCCGTTTGCCTTCAGGTTCACGCCGAGCTGGGCGTCGTACAGGCCGACGAACTGATGCAGGGCGCGGGCCGACTGCATCACCGACGTCATGTTCGGCACGTCCGGCTCGGCATCGAGTTCGTCGGCGACCTGGCGCAGGCGCATGACCAGCTCCGAAAACTCGATTTCATTCAGGGCCGAGCTGCGGTTTGCCAGTTGTATGCCGGCCAGCAGCGCCGCATACGTGACGCCATGCTGGATCGCTTCCCAGCTGCCGTCCTCGCGCTGCCCGACGAAATTGACCGGCTTGTTGCCGACGTGGCGCAGCGACTGGATCGGGCCGATGATCTTCTCGCCGCGCAGGTTGCTGCCCAGGGCCAGCGGAATGACGCAGTCCACCAGGGCGTCGACCGGCAACTCCTTCTTCGGCACATCGGAGCTAGCGGCCGGCTGATAGGCGTCGGCCACCGCGCCGCCGTTCGCCGCATCGGGCGAATCCGGGTAGGCCGCATCGGCGGCGCCGGCAAGCGCGCTGGCGTACGGCGCGGCATCGGCGTCCTGGTCGGCGCCGGGCATGCCGAAGGTCGGCTCGGCACGCGCGCCGTCTACAGCGCCGCCCGGCGTCTCGGGGGCATCCGAGAACGCCCGGTCGACGGCTTTCTTTTCCTTGTATTCCTGCCACTTGTTGTAGGACACGACTGCGACGACGATGATGCCGCCGACGGCCATCAGGCTGGTTTGCAGGTCGGTCATGCGCACGCCGCCCGGCGAATCGTGGCGGTGCCGGGCCGGACGGCTCCGGCGGGCGGGCTTGTAGGGTGGCTTGCAGGATGCATCACGAATTTGCTCATGGAATGGTTCACGGGATGGCTGATTACATATCCAAGAAACGGCCACGGGCGAAATTCCTGGTCGCCGGCAGCCGAATCGTCGTCGATCGCCTGGCGAAAGCCGGCTGCAATCGGTTGATGCAGGCCGGTCGCACTCTTGCGCTGAGAGTACGTGGTGCCAAGCAAAATTGTCAAGCAGTCAGCACGCATGACCGGCCCTCCGTGCTTGCCCGCCGCGCGCCGCCTCAGGCAGCGGCCACATCCGCCGCAAAATGGGCTGCCGCCGCCATGTCGACGGCGACGATGCGCGAGACGCCCTGCTCCTGCATCGTCACGCCGATCAGCTGTTCGGCCATTTCCATTGCAATCTTGTTATGCGAGATGAACAGGAACTGCGTCTGCGCCGACATGCGCTTGACCATGTTGCAGAAGCGCTCGGTATTGGCGTCGTCGAGCGGCGCATCGACTTCATCGAGCAGGCAGAACGGCGCCGGATTCAACTGAAACATCGAAAACACCAGCGCGGTGGCCGTCAATGCCTTTTCGCCGCCCGACAGCAGGTGGATGGTGGCGTTCTTCTTGCCCGGCGGCTGCGCCATGACCTGCACGCCGGAGTCGAGGATTTCGTCGCCGGTCATCATCAGCTTCGCATTGCCGCCGCCGAAGAGGATCGGGAACAGCTCGCCGAAATGCTGGTTGACCTTGTCGAAGGTATCCTGCAGCAGGTCGCGCGTTTCCCGGTCGATCTTGTGGATCGCATCCTGCAGCGTATTGATCGCCTCGGTCAGGTCGGCCACCTGGGCATCGAGGAAATTCTTGCGCTCGGACGCCTGCGCCAGCTCGTCCAGTGCTGCCAGGTTGACCGCGCCGAGCGCTGCGATGGCGTTGGTCAGGCGCGTGACTTCCGCCTGCAGGTAGGCCGGCCGCATCTCGGCGCCGAGTTTGTCAGTCAGCGCCGCTTCGTCGGCCTGTGCCTCGACGAGCAGCTGCGCATACTGCTCCTGGTTCAGGCGCGCCGCCTGCTCCTTCAATTGCAGCTCCATGATGCGGTCGCGCTGCGGCTGCAGGCTGCGTTCGGCCTGCAGCCGCGCTTCATCGAGGTGGCGCAGTTTCTGCGTCATCTGGTCGAGTTCATGGCGCGCGTCCGACAGCGCCCGCTCCTGCTCGCTGCGCCGCTCCAGCAAAGTCTGCAGGCCGGCCTGGGCGGCCTGGTCGTCCAGTGTTTCAAGCTCCAGGCTGCCCTGCTGCATGCTGGCAAACAACCGGCCGGTCTGCTCCAGCGCCGTGGCGATGCTGCGCTTTAATTCCTCGATGCGGCTGCGGTGGGTTTTCTCGGAAAACGCCGCTTCCTGGGCGGCGCGCTCGAGTTCCCGCAGGCGTCCCCGCGCATCGTTCAAGCGCTGCTCGCGTTCCAGGTAATCGGTCTGGCCGGTCTCGTGCGCTTCCTGCAGTTCCGCCAGCGCCATGTCGAGTTCTTCGAAGCGGGCCTCGGACGCGGCGCGCACTTCCTGCTGCACGCTTTCCTGTGCGGCGATCTCCGCCAGGTCGGTATCGATCTGGCTGCTGCGCTGCTCGAACCGGGCCTGCACCTGCGACAGCTTCATCACCTCGAGCTGCAGGGCATGCATCGATTGCGTCATGCCGCCGGCGCGCTTGCCCAGGTCCTGCAACTGCTGCACGGCGGCTGTGAGCGCGCTGTCGGCCTGCACCGCCCGGCTGCGGGCGTCGTCGGCCAGCATCTGCTGGGCGCGCAGCTGCTTGACCAGGTTGTCGATTTCCTGCTGGCGCGCCAGCATGCCGTCCTGCTCGGCGTCGGGCGCATGAAAGCGCACGCTGCTGCGCGCAATGACGTGACCGGCGCGGGTGACGAAGCAGCCGCCCGCCGGCAGCTGCGCCCGTGCGGCAAAGGCCGCCGCCGGGTCGTCGGCGACATACACCCCGTGCAGCCAGTCGTCGAGCAGGGTGCGCAGCTCGGCGTCGTTCAATTGCAGCAGGTCGAGCAGGCGCTTGAAGCCGGCGGGCGCCGGCGCGCTTTCTGTGGCAGGCACCGCGGTGGAAGATGGCGAATACAGCGCCAGCTTCGCCGGCGGCGCATCGTTGAAAAACCCCTTGGCCCACTCCAGGTTCGACATCTCCAGCGCGGCGGTGCGCTCGCGCAGGATCGCCTCCAGCGCGCTCTCCCAGCCGGCCTGCACATGCAGCTTCTGCCACATGCGCGGCAGGCCGGCGAGTTCGTGTTTTTGCAGCCAGGGCTGTACCTTGCCCTGCGTTTGCACGCTTTCCTGCAGCTGCCTGAGCGCCGCCAGGCGGGCGTCGAGCTGGGCATGGGTTGCGCCCTGCGCCGCCGCCTGCGCCTGTGCCTCGCCGCGCTGGCGCTCCAGCTGCGGCTGGCGCTCCTGGGCGGCGTCGAGCTGCTGCTGCAGTTCTTCCTGCTGTGCCTGTTGTTCTTCGAGCTGCTGCTGCAGGTTGCGCAGGTGCGTCGCATCCGGCAGGTGCATGCCGGCGCGCTCCTGGTCCAGGCGCTCGCGCCGCAATGCCAGGCTGGACAGGATGTCGGCGGCATTGCGCTGGTGCGCCGATTCGAGTTCGATCTGCTGTTGCGCCTGCATGATCCTGGCCCGCGATTCGGTGGTCTTGTGCTGGGCGGCGCGCCAGGCTTCTTCCAGCGCCGGCAGGCGGTCGTGATGCTGCTGCGCGGCTTCCTGCGCCTGCTCGACATGCATTGCCTGCTCTTCCAGCAAGGCTTCGGCCTCGACCAGTTCTTCCGCATGGCGCGCGCCCTGCCCCTGCCACTGGTCGCGCTGCGCCGTCAGCGAATTCAACTGCGTCTGCAGGCGGCCGCGCGACTCGATGACGAAGCGGATCTGCGCTTCCAGGCTGCCGATCTCGGCATTGGTCTGGTACAGGTGGCCTTGCGCGGTATGCATGCGGTCGCCGGCGCCGTAGTGCGCCTGGCGCATGTGTTCGAGCTCGAGTTCGACATGTCGCAGCTTGGCGGTTTGTTCTTCCAGCTCGTTCTGGGCTTTCTCGATCTCGCGGAAGACTTTTTCCTGCTCGTTCTTCGCTTCGTTCTTGCGCAGCAGCCAGAGCAGCTTTTGCTTTTCTTCCTGGTCGCTCTGCAGCGAGCGGAATT
>JANXSS010000215.1 GCA_025356535.1 Herminiimonas sp. | reverse complement strand
GCGTTGCCGCCGATCTCGCCCAGGGATGCGGTCGCGCCGGCCCAGGCAGCGCCGCCGTCAAGAGCGCTCTGGTAGACGATGTCGCGAAAACCGGCGTTCATGATCGTTGCAAGCGTCATCGACAGCGTCAGGCAAATGGTCAGGACGGCGAACAGGATCCTGCCGATCGCGTCGGCCGGCATGCCTGTCGCGGCCGGGGCGTTGCATTGCGAAAAAACGGTTTTCATGATGTGTTGTCCTTCAGGTCAGGTATTGGGGCAGGCCGGCGTGGAATGTCGCCAACTTCGGTCAGCGCTTGTTAGGAATTAATTTCATAGCGCTCACTACGGATGTCTGGAATGTAGTACTCTGACTGCTCGGTGTCAAGGTGTTTTATAACGATCACTATGAAACTAAACACGGAAGTGGAAATGGCACGACAGGCAGACGCTTCGGGCGATGCGCCGAAGGCGCGCAAGAAAACCGGCCGACCGCTGTCGTTCGACCGCGATGCGGCGCTCGAACGGGCAATGCTGGTGTTCTGGCGTTTTGGCTATGAGGCGGCGTCATTGCAGGAGCTGACTTCGGCAATGGGCATCACGCCACCGAGCCTGTACTCTGCGTTCGGCGACAAGGAGCAATTGTTCATGGAAGCGGTGGCGCGCTATTCGGACCGCAACTGTTCTGCAGTCAGGTGCCTGTTCGCCGAAGCGCCAACCGCGCGTGACGCAATCGAGCGCTGGCTGCAGAGCTGTGCCATCGAAAGCACCTGCCCCAGCCATCCGCCGGGCTGCATGGTCGTTACCGCCGCCACGAACTGTTCCGCCTCGGCGGGCAACGTGCAGGACGCGATGGTCCAGCGTCGGGGCGATCTCGAAGACCTGCTGCGCCAGCGGATCGAGCAGGGCATCGCAGAAGGCGATCTGCCGGCCGCCACCGATGCGTCGACGCTGGCCGGGTTCTACATCACGGTAATGCACGGCATGACGACGCAGGCACGCGATACGCATGACCGCGACAAGCTGCTGGCAATCGCTGCGGCTGCCATGCGCGCCTGGCCCGTCCGGGCCTAAGCGCGACAGCGAGCCTATACCGGCCTGCTTTGCTGACTGGCGACGTGATGCGGCAAATCCGAGCAGGCCAGGGCCGAGCGAAGCGACGGTGGCAGGCCCGGGTTCCCATGCATTGCAATCGACAACAACAGTTCGCGCAGCATCGGCAAGGCAGGACCGCAGGCCAATCCGCGCTTGCCATCGCTTCACCGCCATCACTCAAAGGACACGCATGATGACTTCAAAACAAGACACCCCGGTTTGGTTCATCACCGGATGCTCGACCGGATTCGGTCTGGAGCTTGCCAGGCTGGTACTGGCACGCGGCTGGCGCGCCGTCGTCACAGCGCGTGACCGCTCACGGGTGGCCGAACTCGTGGCTGGCGCGGAAGACCGGGCGCTGGCGCTCGGCCTCGACGTCACCGACGCCGGCCAGATCGCCGCCGCGGTCACGGCAGCGCATGAAAAGTTCGGCGCGATCGATGTCCTCGTCAACAACGCCGGCTACGGTTACCTGTCGTCGGTCGAGGAAGGAGAGGAGGCCCAGATCCGCGCGCAGTTCGACGCCAACGTGTTCGGCCTGTTCGCCATGACGCGCGCGGTACTGCCCGCAATGCGGGCGCAACGTTCCGGTCATGTGATCAACATCACCTCGGTGGCCGGTCACATGGGCTTTCCCGGTTCCGGTTATTACGCCGCCAGCAAGCACGCCGTCGAAGGCTGGTCCGATTCGCTGGCTGCCGAGGGCAGGCCGCTCGGCATCAAGGTCACCTGCGTGGCGCCGGGGCCGTCACGCACCGATTGGGCCGGCCGCTCGATGATTCAGACGCCGAACCGGATTGCCGACTATGCCGAAGTTGTCGGTGCCCGTCTTGCCAACACGAGCGCCGGAAGCGGCAAGCAGGCCGGCGATCCGATCCGGATTGCCGAAGCAATCATCGCACTGACGCAAATCGATCAGCCGCCGCGCCATTTCGTACTCGGAGCCTTCGGCATCGACGCGGTCACGGGCAAGCTCAGCCAGAGCCTTGAAGAAATCGAAGCATGGCGTGCCAGGGGGCTGGCTACGGACTTCCCGAAGTAGGCGCGAAAGCGGCCGGCACGGCGCACCGGGCGGCAGGTCGTCCGGCAGAAAACCGGCAAGAAACCGGCAGGAAACCGGCAGGAAACCGGCAAGAAACCGGCAAGAAACCGGCAAGAAAAGGGGCAAGAAAAGGTGCAGGCCACGACGTCGCGGCCCTATCGTGCAGCAACCGGCAACCGGCAACCGGCAACCGGCAACCGGCGGCCAGCGCCGCTGTCGTTGCGCCGGCGCCGGGTGGCTCAGTCTTTCCTGAAGCCGAACAGCGTGGCCAGGAAGGTGCCGACGTAACGGTGCGCGGCTTGCGCGGCGTCCGGATCGTAGCCGACATGCGGATTGCGTTCGACGCAGGCGTCGGCGTAGGTGAACGGTGCGCCGGACACGGCATTGATCAGTTGTCCGACCGGTTCTTCACGGATGCGGCAGTTGCGCACCGTCTGTGCATTGTTCGAAACGGTCGGCGTGGTCGACCCCAGCGGCGAATCGAAACTGTGCTGGGCGCCCGCATATTCGATCAGCTCGGCGTCGTGGCCGCTGCTGCGCAGGCGCTCGACAAAGGCCTTGCAGGGCGGTGCCGGATTGTAGTCGTCGGCACTGCCGTGAAGAATGCGGATCGGCCGGTCCGCCACATCCGTATCGTTCTGGTAGGTGGTGTGGCAATCGGGATAGAACGGCAGGTAGGCTGCAAATTCAAGGCCGGAGCGGTTCCACGCTTTCAGGAAGCGCTTCTCGCTTGCATACAGGGTTGCCTGGCCGCCGCGGGAAAAGCCCATGAGCACGATGCGCCTGGGGTCCACACGCGGATGCTTCGCCAGTACTTCGAGGGCGCGGTAGGCATCGAGCGAGAGGTTCAGCCGCCCGAGCTGCGACTGGTCCGGGCCGACGACGGTCAGGCCGCGCCCGGTGAAGCTGTCGAGAATGAATGCCGAGACGCCCATCTGGTTGAACTGCCTGGCCCAGACTTCGGTGTTCGAGCCGATGCCGCTCGATCCGTGCACCAGCACCACGACGGGCATGCGGCCGGTACCCTGCGCGACGCGCAATTCACCGGCCACGGTCACCGCCGTTCCGGTGTCCTGACCCTTGAGGAATGCGGCGTCGGAAATCGTCAGGCTTTGAAACGCATGCAGCTCGGTGCGCGCCGCAATCTGGCCCTTCGCATTGTCCTGTGCGACGGCCGGCATTGCCTGCGACAAGCCGTACAGCACCAGGCAAATCAGAAAATGGAACGGTTGCAGGACGACAGCGGCCGGCCAGCGGCGCTTCAGGGTCTTCAAGGTGGTGCTCCTTTTTATTTTTGATCGTATGGACGCCGCACAGCATAACGCATCGGACCGAGACGTTGCCCTGCGCCCGGGTAGCTGACCCGGGCGACCGGATCAGGCGAGGGTAAACCTGGTGCGTCCGCTATCGACCAGCATGAACTCGCCGGTGGTCTTGCGGGCGCCGTCGCACAACCAGAAACAGGCGTCGGCAACGTCCTCGGCCTGGATGGTTGCGTGCAGCGGGGAAGACTTCATGTAGCCCTGCCGGGTCGCCTCGTAGCGCTCCGCACCGAGGCCGTTTTTCAGCCACGGCGTCTCGACCATGCCGGGGCCGACCGCGTTGACGCGGATCTCTGGCGCAAGGGCGCGTGCCAGGCCGAAGGTCATGGCGTTGAGGGCGCCTTTCGAGGCCATGTAGGCAACACTTGAACCGATGCCCGAAACCGATGCAATCGACGACACGTTGACGATGCCGACGCCGGGATGGCGTTTCATGAGTGGCGCCAGCGCCCTGATCATCTGGTAGGCGCCGATCACGTTGACCGCATAGATATCGTGGAAGTCCTGTGCGCTCAGCCCCTCCAGATTCGCCGCTGCGACGAACTTGGTCGTGCCGGCGTTGTTGACCAGCGCATCGCATCGCCCCCACCGTTTCTCGACCGCTTCAGCCAGGGCGCGACACTGGGCATCGTCGACGACGTCCGCCCTGTGCAGCAGCACCTCGGCGCCAAGCGCGCGGCATTCGTCGACCACCACCTGCGCGGCGTCCTCGTTACGGGAAAAATTGACGACGACGTCGTAGCCTTTTGCGGCAAAAAGCCTGACGGTCGCCGCGCCAATGCCTGACGAGGAACCGGTCACTACCGCTACTTTTTTATTCATTGCTGTCCCCTTTGATTCAATCTGGAAAATTGCGCATTGCATCGTACCGCCACGTCGTTGCCCCTTCCGGTTGACGAAGGTTTTTGCCCGATCTTACGCTGCGGGCCGGCCCGGCTGAAATCATTCCTGTCTTTCGGCAAGAGCGTTGTGTGCGAGCGAACGGGTTTTCGCTGAAAACCAGTTGCTTGTCTCCCCGGATGTCCTTCTTGATTTAAGCTGGGCATTCCCCAACCATCGGAGAGCAACATGGTCAGCAAAAACACGATTTGTCTCTGGTTCGACGGCGCAGCACTGGAAGCTGCGCAGTTCTATGCTGCGGTATTTCCGGACAGTGCCGTGGGCGCCGTCATGCGTGCGCCCGGCGACTATCCCGCGGGCAAGCAGGGCAATGTCCTGACGGTCACGTTCAAGGTCATGGGCATCCCTTGCCTGGGTCTCAATGGAGGCCCGGCATTCAGGCACAGCGAAGCGTTTTCCTTTCAGGTCGCAACCGACGACCAGGCCGAAACCGACCGCCTCTGGAATGCGATCGTTCAAAACGGCGGCCAGGAAAGCGAATGCGGCTGGTGCAAGGACAGGTGGGGGTTGTCCTGGCAGATCACGCCGCGCGTGCTCACTGCAGCAATCATCGATCCCGACCCGGCGGTGGCCAAGCGCGCTTTCGAGGCAATGATGAAGATGAAAAAAATCGACATTGCGACGATCGAAGCGGCCCTGCGCGGTTGAGGCTCGCCAATCGTTTTTTCGACCGGCGCTGCACCGGCTGGCCCGGGTCGATCTTCACGCTTGACGCTTCGGGCAAAGCCGCCGCCGCTGCGCGCGGCTCTGCCGGGATGTGAAAAATCCATGCCGGGGAACTGGTACTTATTGCCTGGATAACTGATCTGTTGGGACCAGGTTTTGTCGAGCCGTTGCAATCAAACCATTACGTGCCGTTGTTAATATTGTTCAAAAGAAAATTATATTAAAGCGACGTATTCGGCAAGTGCAGGGCAAGGCGCAATGGATTGCGTGCCGCAGGGTGGTCCGGCCTGCCGGTGCGCCGTCGAGGCGTTATCGTGGCGCCCATTCAGGACGCCTCTGCATGTCATGCAAATTGGTTCGTCCAGGGGTTTCGACGTGGGTCATGATTCGTTCAAGCGGACTGCGCTGCCGCCCGCCATGCGCTGTCGCGCCGGCATCCGCGTCGACGGGCGTGGCTGGCTGCAGCCATCTGCCGATGCCGGGTCGTCGGCGTGATGCAGGCGGCAATGCTTGCGCTGCTGGCCGGGGTCGTGTGGGGTCTGGTTGCCTTCGACGCCGCCGCGCAGGTGGCGCCGGATGGCGGTCGCCTGCTGCAGGACCAGGAACGGCTTCGCCGGAGCGCGCCGCTGCGAAGCGTGCCCCTGCCGCAACCCGACGAAGCCGCGCAGCCCGGCGCCGCTGCGCCCGACGGCGTGCGCGTGCGGGTAAGCCGGTTCCAGATCAGCCGCGCCAGCCTGTTCGGTGCGGCGACGCTGGACGCTCTGGTGGCGGACCTGGTCGGGCGGGAACTGAGCCTGGCCGAACTCGATGGCGCCGCCGGGCGCATCACTGACTTCTATCGGCAGCGCGGTTATTTTATCGCCCGCGCCTATCTTCCGGTGCAGGACATCACCGACGGCGTGGTCGAGATCACGCTTCTGGAAGGCATCCTCGGCACGCTGCATCTGAATAACCGCTCCGGGCTTGGCAGCGGCCTTCTGCGCGCCTACTTTGACGATGTGCCGCAAGGTCGGCCGCTGTCGGGCAATGCACTCGAGCGCGACCTGATGCTCGTCGGCGGCCTGGCCGGCGTGGACGTGCAGTCGACCCTGCGGCCCGGCGCATCGGTCGGCAGCACCGACCTCGACGTGCGGGTTGCCAGCCTTGGCGCCGTGAGCGGCAACGCCAGCCTCGACAACTACGGCAACCGCTTCACCGGCAGCTGGCGCGCTGGCGCACAGGTCAATCTCAACAGTCCCCTGGGGCGCGGCGACGTGCTGTCGGCGCGCGGCTATGCATCGGAGGGCATTTACCGCTACGCCCGCCTGGCTTATCAGACGCCGCTGGGCAGCCGGGGCCTGCAGCTTGGCGGCGCCTGGTCCTTCATGACCTATCGCCTCGGCCTCGATTTTGCCGCGCTGGAGGCGCACGGCACTGCCAGCGTGGGCAGCCTGTACGCGCTCTATCCGGTGCAGCGCAGCCGCAATGCCAGTGTCAGCCTGCAGCTCAACCTGGACCAGAAAAGCCAGTCCGATCGCACCGACAGCACCGGCACCGGCAGCGACCGCACGGCGCTGGTGGGAAACCTCGGCCTGTCGGGCGAGCGCGCCGACGGTTTCGCCGGTGGCGGCGGCACCAGCTGGAACGTGGGCCACAGCCGGGGCCGCCTGCGCCTCGATGCGGCCACGCTC
>JANXSS010000179.1 GCA_025356535.1 Herminiimonas sp. | reverse complement strand
TGCCGGCGCCTTGCAGCGCGTGATCGACGAACGGCTGCAGCTCTCGCCCGGCGCAGAAAACATGCTGGCGGCGGTGCGTGCGGCCGGCCTGAAGACGCTGCTGGTATCGGGCGGCTTCAGCTTTTTCACGCAGCGCATGCAGGCGCGCCTCGGGCTCGATTACACGCGTGCCAACGAACTGGAAATCGTCGGCGGCAAGCTGACCGGATGGGTGCTGGGCGAAATCGTCGACGCCCACGCCAAGCGCCGCACGGTCGAGTCGACCTGCGCCCTGCTCGGGCTGACGCCGGCGCAGACGATCGTCATGGGCGACGGCGCGAACGACCTGGAGATGATGGCCATTGCCGGCATGTCGGTCGCCTTCCGCGCGAAGCCCGTTGTCCGACAACAAGCCGACGTGGCCTTGAATTTCGTCGGATTGGACGGCATATTGTCATTGTTCGAATAGCGCGACACTTCGCCGCCCTACCCTGGAGGAAATCGCAATGAATGGTGCACTGGTTCTGGACGACCGCCTGCAGGCTGAAAAAAACATCGCCTGGTGGCTCTACATCGCGCACGGCGTAAGTTTTTTCTTCACCTTCAATACGTTTTCGTGGCTGCCGCTGATCGTCAACTTCGTCAAGCGCGGCGACTGCGCGGGCACTTTCGTCTACACCCACCATTCGTGGCAGATCCGCTCGTTCATCTGGTTCTGGGTCTGGATGGTGATTGCCGGTGGCCTGTGGGTCACGGTTGTCGGCATACCCTTCGCCATCCTGATCGGCGGCGTGGCCTGGCTGTGGAAAGCCTACCGGCTACTCAAGGGCATCCTCGACCTGGGCAACAACAAGGCCATGCCGATGTGACGAACGGGCAGGTCTATTCCAGGCTTGCAAATGCCTGCGCAATGTCGGCAATCAGATCCTGCGGATCTTCCAGCCCGATATTGAAACGCACCAACTGCCCGGCACCGCGCCAGTTGGCGCGCATTGCCTGCACCCGGTAGGGCACGCACAGGCTGTTGGCGCCGCCCCAGCTGAAACCGATCTTGAAAAGCGCCAGGCTGTCGATGAAACGGTCGGTCTGCGCCTCCGTGTAGCGCGCATCGAAGACTACAGAGAACAGGCCGCCGGCGCCGGTGAAGTCGCGCTTCCAGTTTTCGTGACCGGGACAGTCGGCAAAGGCCGGATGCAGCATGCTGGCGATTTCGGGCCGGCCCTTCATCCAGGTGGCGACCGCCCGTGCGCCGGCATCGTGGGCCTCGAAGCGCAGCTTCAGGCTCGG
Organism: Herminiimonas sp.; assembly: GCA_025356535.1. Lineage (GTDB taxonomy): Bacteria > Pseudomonadota > Gammaproteobacteria > Burkholderiales > Burkholderiaceae_D > JANXSS01. The sequence goes on along the minus strand of JANXSS010000179.1, from coordinate 2,436 downwards.
CAAGCCGCGCATGACCAAAAATGCGTCGTCCATGCCGATGCCGAAACCCAAGCGCATGTGCGCCGCTTCGATTCTCCGGTGCAGGACGACGTCGCGCGTGATGACCGCACCCATCAACACATCCGATCCGCCCGACTGGTACTTGGTCAGCGCCTGCATGACGATGTCGACGCCGTGCCCGAATGCATCGAAGGCAATGCCGCCCGACCAGGTGTTGTCGATCGCAACCACGGCGCCGGCCGCATGGGCGGCAGCGCAGATCGCCGGAATGTCCGGCACTTCCATCGTCACCGATCCCGGCGCTTCGGTCCAGACCAGGCGGGTGTTGGGCAGCAAAAGACCCGCGATCTGCGCGCCGATCATCGGATCGTAGTAGCGCGCGCTGATGCCGAAATCGCGCTGCAGCCAGTTGCCCAGTTCGCGGTTGGGGTTGTAGACGTTGTCGGGCAGGAGTACGTCGTCGCCGGACTTGAGCAAGGCAAGGTCGACCAGCGTGATGGCGGCCAGGCCGCTCGGCGCCAGCACGCAATACGCGCCGCCTTCGATTTCAGCCAGGCGTGCCTCGAGCGTAAACGACGTCGGCGTGCCGTGCAGGCCATAGGTGTAGGCGCTCTTGTCCTGCCAGTTGCGCGCCCGCATGGCCTCGACGTTCTTGAACAGCACCGTCGATGCATGATGAATCGCCGACGGGAAGGCGGCAAAGCCGTCCGGCGCCGTGTAGTCGCTGTGAACCAGGCGTGTCTGCAGCGATTTTGGCGGGCTCATTGGCGGGCTCATGTTCAGGCCTGCGCCCACAGGTCATGCGCATCGGCGGCGGTGACGGTCACCTCGACGAATTCGCCGACTTTGAGCTTCAGGTGCGGCTCGTACGGCGGCTTCACATACACCACGCCATCGATTTCCGGTGCGTCGGCAGCAGAGCGGCCAACGCCGCCAGTGCGGTTGACTTCGTCGATCAGCACGCGCATGGTCTTGCCGATCTTTGCCTGCAGCCGGTTCTTCGAGATCGTCTCCTGCAACTGCATGACCCGGCCGCGCCGCTCTTCGCGCAGTTCTTCCGGCACTGCGCCGGGCAGGTCGTTTGCCGTGGCGCCGTCGACCGGCGAGTAGGCAAAGCAGCCGAGCCGGTCGATCTGCGCTTCCTGTAGAAAGTCGAGCAGGTAGTCGAACTCGGCCTCGGTCTCGCCCGGAAAGCCGGCGATGAAGGTCGAGCGGATCGTGATGTCCGGGCACAGCGCGCGCCAGGCCTGGATGCGCTCGATGTTTTTCTCGCCGTTTGCCGGGCGCTTCATGCGCTTCAGGACATCCGGATGGGCATGCTGCAGCGGCACGTCCAGGTACGGCACGATGCGACCCTGCGCCATGAGCGGAATGATCGCGTCGACATGCGGATACGGATAGACGTAATGCAGCCGCACCCAGGCGCCGTAGCCTGCCGCAAGTTCGCCCAGCGCCTCGACCAGTTGCGTCATGTGCGTCTTGACGGGCCGGCCGTTCCAGAAGCCGGTGCGGAATTTTACGTCCACGCCATAGGCGCTGGTGTCCTGGGAAATCACCAGCAGCTCGCGCACGCCGGCCTTGAACAGGTTTTCGGCCTCCAGCATGACTTCCGCGATCGGTCGCGAGACCAGGTCGCCGCGCATCGAGGGAATGATGCAGAAGCTGCAGCGATGATTGCAGCCTTCGGAAATCTTCAGGTAGGCGTAATGGCGCGGCGTCAGCTTGATGCCCTGCGCCGGCACCAGGTCGAGGAACGGCGCATGCGGCTTGGGCAGGTGCAGGTGCACGGCATCCATGACTTCGGCCAGCGCATGCGGGCCGGTCACGGCCAGCACCTTCGGATGAACCTTCTGGATGATGTCGTCGCCGTTGGCGTCCTTCTTGGCGCCGAGGCAACCAGTGACGATCACCCTGCCGTTTTCATGCAGCGCCTCGCCGATGGCGTCGAGCGACTCCTGCACGGCGGCATCGATGAAACCGCAGGTATTGACGATGACGAGATCGGCGCCGTCATAGGACTTGGCGGTGTCGTAACCTTCGGCGCGTAGTTGCGTGAGGATCTGCTCGGAATCGACCAGCGCTTTCGGACAGCCAAGGGAGACGAAGCCGACTTTTGGCGAGGCAAACAAGGGGGTTGACATGGGGGAGGCGTTATGGGAACCGGAAAAGGCTGCCATTGTACCGCCTCGGGCCGCCGCAGCCCCGACCGATCGGCCAGGCGGGCGTGCGCGACCCCGAAAAACTATTTTTCCGTGTTTTCCGGCGCGACGACCACCGGCGGCACGAACGGGAACGTGGTGAAGATGTTCTTTGCCTGGCTCTGCATCTGTTCCTGCATCTGGATGAACAGCGTCTTGCTCTGCTCGATGTAGTTGGTCATCATGCCCTGCATCATCGGCCCCTGGACGCTCATGAACTGCGTCCACATTTCCGGGC
>JANXSS010000156.1 GCA_025356535.1 Herminiimonas sp. | reverse complement strand
TGCATAGCCAAGCGGTCCCTTGGGCAACATGCCCTTGACTGCCTTTTCCAGGGCGCGGCCCGGGAAGCGCTGCTGCATTTTCAGGAAGTTCGTCTCGTAGATGCCGCCCGGGTAACCGGTATGGCGATAATACGTACGGTCGGTCGCCTTGCTGCCGGTCACGCGCAGCTTGCCGGCATTGACGACGATGATGAAGTCGCCGGTATCGACGTGGGGTGTGAATTCTGGTTTGTGCTTGCCGCGTAACCGGAGTGCCACTTCGCTGGCAACACGTCCGAGGATCTTGTCCGTCGCGTCAATCACGTACCATTCGCGCTCGACCTCATGGCCTTTGGCGGAGAAGGTTTTTTGCATGATGACTTCCTAACTGGGTTGATTCGCTCAATGATTGGCGGTTCCACCATTCTGGCCTGCACGGCGGCGTATAACTTCGACGCACAGTGCCGACAACTCCGGCGGACACATCCTTGTAATTTCTTCCTGAGCAAATGGAAGAACCCGAGAGTATAGCCTTTTCAATGACTTAGCGTCAAATGGATTCGCCGGAAGTGCTTCCTGCGGCAGCTTCGCCCGCAGGTCGTGCGGAAAACGCGGATGACGCTACAATCACGGCCTCGCCCCTTCTGGAGTCAAGACAATGGAATGCACCGTGCGCTGGACCGGCCTGTCCGGGATGACCTTTCTGGCCGAAACCGGCTCCGGCCATTTGCTGACGATGGACGGCGCGCCCGATGGTGGCGGGCGCAACCTGGCGCCGCGGCCAATGGAAGTCGTCCTGGCCGGCACCGGCGGCTGCACCGCCTATGACGTCGTGCTGATCCTGCGAAAAAGCGGTCAGGACATCACCGGCTGCGACGCCACCCTGAAATCGGAGCGGGCGGAAAAAGACCCGAAGGTTTTTACCAGCATCCATTTTCATTTCACCGTCCGCGGCCGCAACCTGAAGGCGAACCTGGTCGAGCGCGCCATCAAGCTCTCCCACGAGAAATACTGTTCGGCGTCGATCATGCTGGAAAAAACCGCAGCCATCACCCACTCTTTCGAGATCATCGAGGATGGCGCTACCGCCTCGACCACGCCAGGGTAGTTTTTCCTGCCGCCGTGCCTAGATGTAATAGGCAACGGTCGTCATCACTTTGGACATCGCCCGCATTGCCGCCTTCACGGGCAGCGGCACTTCGCTGGCGCCAAGGCTCTGCGCATGGGCGCCGTGCGCCGCTTCGTCTTGCCGCATCTGGTCGACGATGGCGCGCGAGCGGGCGTCTTCGGGCGGCAGGCGGTCGAGATGGCTGGCCAGATGCGCCTCGACCTGACGCTCGGTTTCGACCACGAACCCCAGGCTGACTGCGTCACCCAGACGACCGGCGACCGTACCCAAGCCATAGGAAGCGGCGTACCACAGCGGATTGAGCAGGCTTGGCCGGGCGCCAAGCTCGGTCAATCGCTCGGCCGTCCAGGCCAGGTGATCCTGCTCCTGTTGCCCTGCATCGATGAACTGGCGTCCGATTTCAGGGCTATGGGCAATACGGGCCTGCGCCTGGTAAAGCGCCTGTGCGCAGACTTCGCCAACGTGATTGACGCGCATCAGGCCGGCACTGTGCCGACGCTCGGCCTGTGACAGCGTGTCGCCGGCAATGCTGCCTGCGGGATTGGGGCGCGACATGCCGGTCACGCCAGTTGCCATGCGCAGCACACTGTCGAAACGCGTTATTGCAGAATTGATGTCAAACATACATCCCTCTTGTTTTCAAAAACTTGTTCGGTAATGGCGGTGGCGGCTTGGCGGGCTTGTTCCGGGCTTTAGCGTCATTACGCCTTGCGACTAGATGCAACGCCTCTGTGCGCATCAATTCTACCAATCCTTGCAAAGCTTGCCTGGCTGCAGCTAGAGCAAAATTCGCAATGGTGTGTGCGTGATGCGTATCGATTCGGGCGGCAGTGCAGGCGCAAAGAGCGCCGTGTAGCGGGCTATACCAGCGAACTGCAACGCCGCACCTCCGTTCGGTGCGGTGCATAGCGCGTGTACACCATTGCGAAAGTTGCTCCCGATCCGGCGGAGACGGAAAATCCGGAGCAATAACGTGCCGGTGACCGATGCAGCGCGTTAATTTACCAAAAGAAATTTTTTTAGAAATTCCGCAGAGAAACCGTCGACTGTCGTACAGAAACGACATGATTCTTACAATTCAGTTACTTATATGAAATTTAATTTGCTTAGAGCGAGGAAATTTGATGAACTCAGTATCAGTTCCCGATCTCACGGTCATGGGGTGGTGGCACACGACTGAGACCCTGAAAACGGGAATGAGAACGACAGGCATTTTTACAACAAAATTCGGAGACGATTAATGAAGAAGTCACTACTGGCACTTGCAGTATTCGGCAGTTTTGCAGGTGTAGCATCGGCACAGACATCGGTGGTTCTGTACGGAATCATCGACGCTGCAGTGCGGCGCGACGTAGGTCTGGACGACTCGACCAAGCTCAGTATGAGAAATGGTAGCAACATGAATTCGAACCGTATCGGTTTTCGCGGCACTGAAGATCTGGGTGGCGGCATGAACGCCCACTTCGTGCTCGAGTCCGGTTTTTACAGCGGCACTGGCCAGCAAACTCCGGTGACCGGCTTTGCATTTGACCGCCTGGCATTTGTCGGCGTCACGACCGGGTTCGGCACCCTCGACATGGGCCGCGTGTATGGTCCTGCGTTCTACGCTGCCCTCAGCTCGGATCCAATGGAAGCGCATTTCACGGGTGTCGATCCGCTGCTGCGCAATTCGGTCTCGGCTAGCCAGAGCAGCACGAATACGACTCTGAGCAACACGCGCACCGACAATGCGCTGCTGTACACGAACAAGTTCGGTGATCTGACAGTGCGCGCAATGTATGCCTTCGGTGAAGTTGCCAATGGTGCCAATTCCGGATCGACGAAAGCCGTCGGCGCCGTCTACCAGAATGCAAATTTCAGCCTCGACGCTGCCTACACACGCAAGAGCATCTCTGCTGACAACTCGAATCCGGCATACGGAAATGACGTCGTTGCAGCGTATCGTCCGGCGAATTACTACACCGTTGGCGGCACCTACACGCTCGGCGGCCTACGTGCGTCCCTTGGCTACTCAAAAGAATCCCGCGAGACTGCGGCAAAAGACCACAACGAGCGCGTTCTCTGGGCAGGCCTTCGGTACAATCTCACGCCATTGCTGGCTGTGAGCAGCGGCTACTTCAAGGAAGATTTGTCGAGCAACCGGGGTGCGAGCCGCAAGGATCTGTACATGCTGGCAGCAACCTATGCGCTGTCGAAGCGGACCTCGCTGTTTGTCGAAATGGATCACTCGAACTTCCGTGGTCCTGAATATCCAAGCGACCCGATTGGCCAGTTCGTCGTTGTAGCACCGGCTACGCTGGCTGGTGCGACGCGTAACGGCACGATGGTCGGCGTCAGCCACGCATTCTAAAAAAGACGGGGGCTTTCGGCCCCGTCAAGTGCACGCACTCGAAAGCTGCAAGGTTTGCGCCTTGCAGCTTTTTTTCGCATTTTTTCCGCATTGATTCACCCGCCTGGCACAGTGCATGGTCGTTGCGGACCCGATACGCCCGCTTGTCAGACTGCCGGCGGCATGACGGTCCGTGGCGGCCGGAACACCGAGACATCGGCATAAAACGCAGCATCCTGCGCGCTCCACCAGCCGGGTACGCCGAGCACCGGCAACGACATGGGGGCGGTATCGAGCAAGCCACCCCGCAACAGTTCGCACAGCATGCGGTCGACCAGCGCGCCGCGTTGTCCGGCTGGCAGGGCGAAGTAATCGTTGCTGACCCTGAGCACCCATACATGCGCGGTAATTGCCTTGTAAGGCGTAACCAGTTTTTCGATCAGCGCATGACCGAACAAGCGCACCTCGCAGCGCACCCCGAATTGCCCGCGCTGCGCCACCAGGGCATCGTGCCAGGCATGTGAGCGCAATGCGGTCTCGACCGCCGGCGCCGCACTGACCAGGATGGCCGCGTTTTCATCGAAGATGGTTGCCCGGTCCCGAAGCATGCCCCGCGTCGACCCGGCGCCAGGCTGGCCCGGCCGGACGCCGACGGCGGCATGACGGCGGCGCAGCTCGGCAGCCTGGAGCGCATTGAGTTGCGCCTTGACCAGCGGATAGGCCAGCCATACCAATGCATTGAAAAAGTCATGCAGATTGTGGCGGGTAGGCACCCGTCCGGTATCGCCGATGAATGCCTCATAAGCCGTACCGGAAGGCAGCTCTGCCTGGTCGGCAAACTGCAGCGGCAAGGCCCGGTGATTGCAGATCGCGCGGCGCATTGCCGCCGCACTGAAAACATCACGCCAGTCGTCGGCGCAACCGCTCGCGCCAACGGTCTCGCGCAGCACCGGCAGCAACGGCGCCAGCCATGGTTGTTGCCAGTCGATCGCGTCAAACACAGGACAGGTCCAACGTTACCGCCGCAGCCGCGCCAGGCTGTGTTCGACAGGCGTCGCGGGCGCTGCGGATTTGTGCCGGCGAGCGCACGCATATGTCTGTAAGGAGAGCACCGCAGGCGCGAAGCCGGAGCACGCAGTAGCCTGTTCAAACACAGCCTAGGCCAGTGTCCAGTCCAGCGTCATACCGGCGTCGAGCGGCACGACGCTGGTGTCGTCGATCATGAGCTGCGCCGGAATGGTCCAGGGACGCCGCACGAGCGTGATGCTTGCGGTGTTGACCGGCAAGCCATAGAAAGCCGGACCGTGGCGGCTGGCAAAGCCCTCGAGACGGTCGAGCGCATCGGCGCGTTCGAAGGCGAGCGCATACAGCGCCATCGCATGCAGGGCGGTGTAGCAGCCTGCGCAGCCGCAGGCGTTTTCCTTCAGCGCCCGCGCATGCGGCGCCGAATCGGTGCCGAGGAAAAAGCGCGGGTTGCCCGAAGTTGCCGCCGCCACCAACGCAAGCCGATGCGTCTCGCGCTTTAAAACCGGCAGGCAGTAATAATGCGGCCGCATGCCGCCCTTGAAGAGTTCGTTGCGGTTGTAGAGCAGATGATGCGCGGTGATGGTCGCCGCAATCGGACCGTCCGCCTCGGCCACGTACTGCGCCGCCTCGCGGGTGGTGATGTGTTCGAAGACGATTTTCAATTGCGGCAGTGCGCGCCGCAAGGGCTGCAGGACACGCTCGATGAAAACCGCCTCCCGGTCGAACAGGTCGACGCCCGGATCGGTCACTTCACCGTGCACCAGAAGCGGCATGCCCTGTGTCTGCATCGCCTCCAGTACCGGCATGCATTTGCCAAGGTCGCTCACGCCGGCAGCCGAATTCGTGGTTGCGCCGGCCGGATACAGCTTGACCGCGTGCACCACGCCGCTATCGCGTGCGCGGCTGATTTCATCGGCTGTCGTGTCGTTGGTCAGGTACAGCACCATCAGCGGCTCGAACGAGGCGCCGGCAGGCAGGGCCGCAATGATTTGCTCGCGATAGGCCAGCGCCTGTGCGGTGGTGGTCACCGGCGGCTTCAGGTTGGGCATGATGATGGCGCGGCCGAACTGGCTGGCCGTGTGCTGCAGCACGCCCCGCATCATGGCGCCGTCACGCAGATGCACATGCCAGTCGTCCGGACGGATGATCGTCAGGCTGTCGGCAGGAGATACTGCAGGGGCGTTGGAGGCGTGAAGAAGTGTCATGGCGGCTCGCTGGGGCAAAGCCGCCATTTTAACCCGCGACCGCTGCCGGCCACGGGTGCTTGCCGCTGGTCAGTGGATGATCTTGGCCAGGAAGTCCTGTGCCCGCTCGGAGCGCTGCGAGGTAAAGAACTCGTCCTTGGTGCAATCCTCGATGATGCTGCCGTGGTCCATGAAGATGACGCGGTTTGCCACTTTCTTGGCAAAACCCATTTCATGCGTGACGACCATCATCGTCATGCCTTCCTGCGCCAGGCCGACCATCACATCGAGCACCTCGTTGATCATTTCCGGGTCGAGCGCCGACGTCGGCTCGTCGAACAGCATGGCGATCGGGTCCATCGACAGCGCCCGCGCAATTGCCACGCGCTGCTGCTGGCCGCCCGACAGCTGGCCGGGAAACTTGTCCTGCTGCGCAATCAGGCCGACCCGGTCCAGGTATTTCAGCCCCTTGGCGGTGGCTTCCTCGTTGCTGCGACCGAGTACCTTGATCTGGCCGATCGTCAGGTTCTCGCGGATCGACAGATGCGGGAACAGTTCGAAATTCTGGAACACCATGCCGATGCGCGCGCGCAGCTTGCTCAGATCGGTCTTGGCATTACCGACGGGGATCTTGTCGACCAGGATTTCCCCTTTCTGGAACGGCTCCAACCCGTTGACGGTCTTGATCAGGGTCGATTTTCCGGAGCCCGAAGGCCCGCATACCACCACCACATCGCCCTTGGCAACGCTGGTGGTGCAATCGGTCAGTACCTGAAAACTGCCGTACCACTTGCTGACATTGTTAAGTTTGATCACGCTGCTCTCCTGGAGTCTGAATGCTTGGTCATGCGTTGCGCTTTAGCGAATGATTGCGACTTTTTTCTGCAGCTGCTTGACCAGCAGCGACAGTCCAAAGCACATCACGAAATAGACGAGTGCGACGAACAGATACATCTCGATGAGGCGGCCGTCGCGCTGCGCGACCTTGGAGGCGGCACCGACGAAATCGGTAATCGACAGTACATACACCAGCGACACGTCCTGGAACAGGACGATGGTCTGCGTCAGCAGCACCGGGATCATGTTGCGAAACGCCTGTGGCAGGACGATGTTGCCCATCGTCTGCCAGTAGTTCATGCCGAGGGCATAGCCGGCCCAGACCTGGCCGCGTGGAATCGACTGGATACCGGCGCGCATGATCTCGCAGTAATAGGCGGCCTCGAAGAGAATGAAGGTGATCAGCGACGATGAAAATGCACCGACCTTGATCGGCTCCTTCGCACCGATCACCCAGGCGCCGATGTACGGCACCAGGAAGTAGAACCAGAAGATCACCAGCACCAGCGGCATCGAACGGATCAGGTTGACGTAACTGGTTGCCGCCAGCGATATCGGCTTGATGGAGGACAGGCGCATCATCGCCAGCAGCGTACCGATCAGGATGCCGCCGATCATCGCGTATGCAGTCAGTTGCAGCGTGAACGCCATGCCGGTCTGGAACAGGTAGACCCAGCTGCGTTCGATGACGTTGAAATCGAAATTGATCATGATCAATGGCCTCCTGCGCTGGTCGTACCCGAGGTGATGAATCCGGGAATGGCGATTTTCTTTTCCAGCAATCGCATCATGTTGACGACAAAGATGTTGACGACGATATAAATGATCGTCGCAGCGGTGAACGCCTCAAATACCTGGAATGAAAACTCCTGCATGGAGCGGGCGCGTGCGGTCAGTTCCATGAGGCCGATGGTCAGCGCAACCGAGCTGTTCTTGATGATGTTGAGGAATTCACTCGTCAACGGCGGCATCACGATGCGAAATGCCATCGGCAGCAGCACATACCGGTAGGTTTGCGGCAGCGTGAGACCGAGTGCCGTACCGGCCATTTTCTGGCCACGCGGCAAGGCGTGTATGCCGGCAGATACCTGCACTGCAACCCGCGACGAGGTGAAGAAACCGAGGCAGATGACGGCTGTCACGAACGATGCGTTGGGCAGCGATTTGAGCCAGCCGCCAACCGCGTTCGGCACCAGTTCCGGCATCACGAAATACCAGAGGAACATCTGGACCAGCAGGGGAATATTGCGAAACAGTTCGACGTAGGCATTTGCCAGTCCGGCAGCCCAGCGATTGGGCATGGTGCGAATGGTGCCGACGATGGCGCCGAGCACCAATGCCATTACCCAGGCAGTCAGCGCAGTGGCCATGGTCCAGAGCAGGCCGGACCATAGCGTATCGAGATACGTCCCCACGCCGTCGGGGGAAGGTTGCCAGAAAATGCGCCAGTTCCAGTTGTAATTCATAGGGTGCTTCTCCGATCAAGCTAGTGAC
>JANXSS010000153.1 GCA_025356535.1 Herminiimonas sp. | reverse complement strand
TGCCGGCGCGCGCCTGCTGTCCGGCCTTCAGCCAGGCGGCGCTGACATGGCGCCGGCCGCGGGCGTCGGCACCCATGTTGGGTGCGCCGCCGAAGCCGGAAATGCGCCCCAGGGTGGCCGTCGAGGACTTGCCCTGCAGGTCAATCTGCAGGGTCGAGCCGATGAACATGTCGCAGGCATAGTGGCCGGCCGCCTGGCACAGCGCGCGGTTGCTGCGCATGGAGCCGTCGGGCCCGACGAAAAAGACATCGGGGCGGGCGCGGATGTACTCTTCCATGCCCAGTTCGGAGCCGAAGGAATGGACCGATTCGACGAAGCCGGCTTCGATTGCCGGTATCAATGCCGGATGCGGATTCAGGGCCCAGTGCCTTGCGATCTTGCCTTTCAGGCCAAGCGACGCCGCATAGGTCGGCAGGATCAGTTCGATGGCAGCGGTGTCGAAGCCGATGCCGTGATTCAGCCGCTCGACCGCATATTCCGCATAGATGCCCTTGATCGCCATCATCGCCATCAGGATCTGGATTTCGGAGATCTGCGCCGGGTCGCGGGTGAACAGTGGCTCGATGTAATACGGCTGCGGCGACTGCACCACGAAGTCGACCCAGTCGGCCGGAATGTCCACCCGCGGCAGGTGGTCGACGATGCAGTTGACCTGCGCGATGACGATGCCGCTCTTGAAGGCGGTCGCCTCGACGATTGCCGGCGTGTCTTCGGTGTTGGGTCCGGTATAGAGATTGCCATGGCGGTCGGCCGCTTCGGCCACCACCAGCGCCACGCGCGGCGTCAGGTCGACGAAGTAACGGCCGAACAATTCGAGATAGGTGTGGATTGCGCCGATGTTGAGCTTGCCGGCAGTGGCAAGCGCGGCCAGGCGTCCGGCCTGCGGTCCGGAAAACGAGAAATCCAGGCGCGACGCGATGCCGCGTTCGAAGACATCGAGATGCTCCGGCAGTGCCAGCACCGACAGCAGCATGTGCAGGTCGTGCACCCGCGCGCTGTCGAGTCCGGCCAGGGCGGCAGCGAGGAAATCGGCCTGCTTCTGGTTGTTGCCTTCGAGGCAGACGCGGTCACCCGATTCGATCACCTGGTGCAGCAGGTCGGCGATGCGTGCGGCGGCCACGATCTTGCCCGACAGGTCGTGGCCCAGTACACGCGCCGCCCGTTGCAGGCGCGCCGTCCGGTTGGTCTGCTGCAGGTTCCAGAGCCTGCCGGTGCCGATCTGCTGCGCCGCGTCCATCTACTTCGTTCCCATCAACCGGTCCGGCAGGAAGGTTGCAATGCCCGGGAAAAAGCACAGCAGGAACACCGCCAGAAACATCAGCGCGACAAACGGCATGACGCCGCGGATCACGTCCTTCAATGGAATGTCGGGCGCGATGTTCTTGATGACGAAAATATTTAAGCCCACCGGCGGATGGATCAGGCCCATTTCCATCACGATCGTCATGACGACGCCGAACCAGATCAGGTCGAAGCCGGCAGCCTTCAACGGCGGCAGGATGATCGGCGCCGTCATCAGGATGATCGACACCGGCGGCAGGAAAAAACCGAAGACGATCACCATCAACAGGATCACCGCCAGGAGCGCCCACTTCGACAGATGCAGCGCGATCACCGCCTGCGCGGCCGACTGGCTGATGTGCAGGTAGCTCATCACGTAGGAATACAGCAGCGACATGCCGATGATCAGCAGCAGCATGGTCGATTCCTTGATGGTCGACTGCAGGATCGGCGCGAGATCGCTCGGGCGCCAGATGCGGTAGACGATGGCGATCAGAACCAGCGCCATCAGCGCGCCCAGACCGGCGGTCTCCGACGGCGTCGCATAGCCGCCGTAGAGCGCGACCATCACGCCGATGAGCAGGATGATGAACGGCAGCACGCGCGGCAGCATTTCGACTTTCTGCCGGAAGGTGAAATCCTCTTCATGCAGGTAGGCCGATTTTGCGCCGCCGGCCTCGTAGATCGCGTAGGCCAGCCGGTATTCCTTGCGCGCCCGGTAGACCGCATAACCGGCGAACAGGCCCACCAGCAGCATGCCCGGCCCGATGCCGGCCAAGAACAGCCGGCCCAGCGACTGCTCGGCCGCCACGGCATACAGGATCATCGTGATCGAGGGCGGCAGCAGGATACCGAGCGTGCCGCCGGCGGCGATGATGCCGGCCGCAAAACCGGGCGAATATCCGCGCTTGCGCATCTCCGGAATACCTGCCGAGCCGATTGCCGAACAGGTGGCGGGAGAGGAGCCGGCCATTGCCGCAAACAGCGCGCAGGCAAACACGTTGGCAATACCCAGGCCGCCCGGCACCTTGTTCAACCAGGTGTGGATGGCCGAATACAGGTCCTTGCCGGCGGGCGACTTGCCGATTGCCGCGCCTTTCAGGATGAACAGCGGAATCGACAGCAGCGTGATCGACGCCATCTCTTCATAGACGTTTTGCGTGACGGTGTCGAGCGACGAGGCCGGCATGAAAAAATACATGAAGCTGACCGCCACCACGCCCAGCGCAAAGGCGATCGGCATGCCCGAAAACATCACCACCAGCGTGGCCGCGCCGTACATCAGGCCCAGGGTCAGTTCAGACATGATTGTCCCGGTGGTTGGTCAGGCGCGCGGCCAGTTGCAGCAGCAGTTGCAGGCTCAGGAGCGAAATGCCGGCCGCCATGATGGAGTACGGTATCCACAATGGCGGCGCAAAGGTCGAGGTGGTGGTCTGGCCTTCGACCAGCGCTTCATGAAACAACGTCCACGACTTCCACGAAAAGAACACGCAGAACAGCAGCGACAGCAGGTCGACCAGGATCAGGCGCGCACGGTTGAGACTGCGCGGCAGGATGCCGGCCAGCGCCTCGATGCCGATGTGGCCGCGATACGACTGCACGTAGGCGGCGCAGAAAAACGTCACGCCGACCAGCATGAAGACCGATGCCTCGTCCTGCCAGTCGGTTGCGACCTGGAAGAAGTAACGGCTCACGACCGAATAGGTCAGCACCAGCGCGGTCAGGATCAGCGCGCCCATCGAGACCATCAGGATCAGATGGTTCAAGCGGTCGAGCAGGCGCGACAGGATGGACAGCGCCGGATGGTCCGGCACTGCAGGCCCCTTGGACGGGGCCATCTCGAACCCATGACTCACAGGGTCTTCTCCGCCAGTTTCAATAGCTTCGCGCAGGTTTCGTTACGCTCGCCATAGTCCTTCCAGGCGGAGGTGCGGGCAATGGCCTGCCATTTCTTGACGGTGGCCTCGCTCAGGTCGACCACCTTGGCGCCGGACTTCTGGTAGACCGCCGCCACCAGCGAATCGTCGAGTTGCGCCGCCTTGCGGGCGAAGGCTTCCATCTCGGCGCCGACGGCCATGATGGCTGCCTGCTGCTCCTTGGTGAGCTTGTCGAAGATCGCTTTGGACATCATCAGCGGCTCGAACATGAACCAGTAGGCCTTGCCGCGCCCGGTGGTCAGGTTCTTCGACACTTCTTCGAGGCGGAAGGAAATCAGCGAGGTCGACGACGTCAATGCCGCGTCCATCGCGCCGGTCTGCATGGCGGCATAGATTTCATTGGATGGCAGCGAGACGACTGCTGCGCCGGCGGCTTTCAGGATCAGGTCCATCTCACGCGAGCCGCCGCGAATCTTCAGGCCCTTGACGTCTTCCGGTTCGACGATCGGCTTGGTGCGCGAGGCCACGCCGCCGGCCTGCCAGATCCAGCTGACGACGACGACGCCCTTCTCCAGCAGGAACTTGTTGAGCTCGCGGCCGATCTCGGCATTCTTCCAGCCATAGCCCTGCTCGTAGGACGTGACCAAGCCCGGCATCAGGCCGATATTGACTTCCGGGACTTCGCCGCCGGCATAGGACAGCGGCACCAGCGACAGGTCGAGCGCACCCTTGCGCATGGCCGAGAACTGCGAATTGGTCTTCATCAGGGAAGACCCTGGATAGATCTCGAACTTCAGGCTGCCCTTGGTGCGTTTTTCCACCTCGGCGGCAAACATGCGGCAAAGCCGGTCGCGAAAATCGCCTTCCGTCACCGATCCGCCTGGAAACTGGTGCGAGATTTTCAAGGTCGTGGCCGCCGCCTGCGCCCAGGCGCCGGACAGGTTCCACAAAGGGCTGGTGGCCAGTGCGCCTAGGACGGTTCTTCTCTTTACTGACGTCATGATGTCTCCTCGTTATCGTAATTGGCGCTGTCGTTGCAGTCGCTTGTTTGACAGGTCTAGCTTACTTCGGTCCGAAAAACAATTTGAAATCGAAATCGGCGCATTGAAAAAAGGCGATTATGCAAAATAGAAAATATTGTATACAAGAATAGAGATAGTAAATGCATTGTCAAGCGCAGGAGGCAACTTATAATGAATTACCGTATTACCAAACCCGACCTGCCTTTATGAAGCCCCCCACAAAAAGCCGCAACGTGAACCTGCGCGAAGCCATCGAAGAATTGATCGCCACGGGGAAATTGTCTCCAGGACAACATCTTGACGAGACCGAACTCGCGTTGCAATACGGGGTTTCGCGTACGCCGGTGCGCGAAGCGCTGATCCAGCTGGCGTCGATGGGCATCATCGTCATCCGGCCACGTCGTGGCGCGGTGGTGGCCGAGATCGGGCCCCAGCAACTCGTCGAGATGTTCGAAGTGATGGCCGAATTCGAATCGATGGCCGGGCGGCTGGCCGCGCGCCGCATGTCGGCGCTCGAACATGGACAGCTGATGGCAGCGCACCGCGCCTGCGAGGCAGCCTGCAAGGAGCAGGATGCGGATGCCTATTTTTATCGGAACGAGCTGTTTCATGAAGCGATCTATGCCGGCAGCCACAATGCATTCCTGGCCGAGCAGGCGCGCGCGCTGCACCGTCGCCTGCGTCCGTACCGGCGGCTGCAGCTGCGGGTACGCGACCGGCTGGCCAGTTCGTTTGCCGAACATGATGCGGTGGTGGCGGCAATCGTCGCCGGCGACGGCGAGCGCACCGCCGAACTGCTGCGCGCTCACATCATGATCCAGGGCCAGCGCTTCGCCGACCTGATGGCTTCGCTCGATCAACTCGCGGTGCGCGCCGCCTAGGCGGGGCCAACCGCCGGCACCGCAACCGATGCCCTTCCCGCGTTTTTCGCCGGCGCTGACGGTGCCGCTCATCGTCGCCTGTGCGCTGTTCATGGAAAACATGGACTCGACGGTGATCGCCACCTCGCTGCCGGCGCTGGCCGTCGACCTGGGCGAAAGCCCGATTGCGCTCAAGCTTGCGCTGACCTCCTACATCGTCAGCCTGGCGGTGTTCATTCCGGTCAGCGGCTGGATGTCCGACCGTTTCGGTTCACTCACTGTCTTTCGCACTGCGATCGCAGTCTTCATGCTCGGCTCGATCCTGTGCGGCATGTCGGACTCGCTGGCGCAATTCGTCGCCGCCCGCTTCCTGCAGGGCATGGGCGGCGCCATGATGGTGCCGGTCGGTCGCCTGGTGATCCTGCGCAGCGTCTCCAAGGCGGAACTGGTCAAGGCGCTCAGTTACCTGACGATTCCGGCATTGATCGGCCCGGTGATCGGCCCGCCGCTTGGCGGCTTCATCACGACCTATTTCCACTGGCGCTGGATTTTTTTCATCAACATACCGATTGGCATTCTCGGCATTTATCTCGCAGGCCGGCATATCGAAAACTTCCGGGATGCCGACGTGCCGCCGCTCGACTTCAAGGGATTTCTGTATTCCGCTGCGGGCTGTTCGCTGCTGATGCTGGGCCTGGCGACTGCCGGCCGGCACCTGGTGTCGGACCGGGTGGCGGCGGGCTGCGTCGCCGTCGGCGTCCTGGCCCTGCTCGCCTATACCTTCCATGCGCGCCGCGTCGCCCATCCGCTGATCGACTTTCGCATCCTGCGCATGCAGACCTTTCGCATGAGCGTGCTCGGTGGCGCCTTCTTTCGCATCGGCGTCGGCGCCATTCCGTTTCTGCTGCCGCTGATGCTGCAGCTCGGCTTCGGTCTCAGTCCGTTCCAGTCGGGCCTGCTGACCTGCGCTTCGGCCATCAGCGCGCTGTTCATGAAAACCATGACCACGCGCATCCTCAAGCGGATCGGCTTTCGCAATGTGCTGATCTTCAATGCTGCGCTCGGCTCGCTGTCGGTGGCGGCATTTGGATTGTTTACAGCGGCGACGCCGCATTTGCTGCTGATGGCGGTGGTGCTGGTCGGCGGCTGCCTGCGCTCCCTGCAGTTCACCAGCCTGAATGCGATCGCCTATGCCGACATCGACAAGCGCGACCTGAGCCAGGCAACCAGCATTGCCAGCGTGGCGCAGCAGCTGGCCGTCGGCATGGGTGTCACCGTCGGCGGCCTGG
>JANXSS010000145.1 GCA_025356535.1 Herminiimonas sp. | reverse complement strand
GCCGACCGCCTGCGCTACGTCGAGCGGCATCCCGAGGTCCTCACGATCATCACCCGCGAGGTGTTCGTGGGCCTCTATGGGCAATGTCCATCGATCGGTTTCGCCTGCGACGGGCAGAGCATCGGCGGCATCATCTTCGATGGCCAGGCAGCGCACATCGCGGTGCTGCCGGCCTATCACGGCCGATGGGCACTGCTGTTTCGGCGTTCGCTGGACTGGCTCTTTGGCCTCAAGCGCGAGATCCTGGTGGAAGTCGAAGCCGATAATGACAAATGCATTGCTTTCATGGCCCGCAACGGCTGGCAGGCGCTGCACGAACAGGACGGCAACATCACCTACCTCATGACACCCGAAGGCGGCCCCGGCAGCACGCGCAGGCGCCGCCCGGTTGCCTAATCCCATCCCGGTTGACGGTCCGACGCAAGCAAGCCATAGATGTGCGTGTCGTAGGCCGCACCCTTGTGCACCCAGCGCTGACGCAACAATCCTTCGCACTGGAAGCCAAGTTTCAGCAGCAGTGCATGGGAAGCCGTGTTGGCGCTGTCGGCCTGCGCTTCCAGCCGACGCAGGCCGCAACCATCGAAAGCATGCCGGATCAGCGCTGCGACCGCCTCGAACGTCAAGCCTCGCTGCCAGTGCGTGCGGCGCGTGACGTAGCCGATGTCGGCACGCGCGCTGCCCGCTTCATGATTGAACAGCAGGCAGGCGCCGATCAACGACCCGGTCGCTTTTTCGATGACGACGAACTGCAGCGCCGCGCCGCTGGCGCTGGCCGGCGCGATCCGCTCCCACCAGGCTTGCGCATCGGCGGCATCGCGCCAGGTCGGATACGGCAAGAAGCGGGTAACCACCGCGTCGCCGTTGATTGCCATGAGCGCCGGCAGATCGCTCTGCCGTACCAGCCGCAGGCACAGGCGCGGCGTCTCCAGCATGGGCGGTGGGTCGAAAGCCATATCGTGCTCCGGTTATTGTTGGCAGCCCTGACCGGCAAATGCCGGTGCGCGGGGCCGCTGGTGATTCATTGCAACATGTAAAACTCTAACCCGGATCGCCTCGCCACAGCACGGCGATAGCGCGCAGGCCTGGCTGCAAACATCCGTGCGCGGCACGGCATGCAGGGGACTTGTTGAGCAGCGCCGCGGAACTGACGTCGATCGGCGCAGGTCGATCTTTAATGAACGACACCGCCAGCCAACTCCTGGACCGCTTTTCCGCGGCCGTCTCGCGCGGCATCGACCTGCTCACGCCCGCCTCATGGCCGGTCGTGATCGCGGAAATCCTCGTCGCCCTGATCGTGGTGATGGTCCTGCACAAGATCGGCATGTCGATCCTGCGGCCGATGGCGTCGCGGCTGCCGTTTTCCAGCCGGCTCCTGCGCTATGGCAGCCGCAGCGGCCGCGTGGTCGTGTTCCTCTACATCGCCCTGATGATCGTCCATGACGCGCCCGATACGCTGCAGGCAATCGACCTGGTGCGGCGCATTGACCTGCTCGCGCTGGTGGTTGCCGCAACCGTTCTCGGCGTGCGCTGCATCAATGCCGTGGCCGATACCATCATTGACTTGAATCCGGCCGCATCGGCCACCAACATCCATGCGCGCCGCATCCAGACCCAGACCCGGGTGCTGGCGCACTGCACCTCGGCACTGGTCATCCTGGTCGGCCTGGGCCTGGCATTTTCCACCATGCCGGTCATGCGCCGCATCGGCACGACCTTCCTGGCCTCGGCGGGGGTGGCCGGCCTGGTGGTCGGCTTCGCGGCAAAACCGGTGCTGGGCAACCTGCTGGCCGGCATGCAACTGGCATTGACGCAGGCAATCCGCCTGGGCGACGTCGTCATCGTCGAGCAGGAGTGGGGCTGGATCGATGAAATCACCGGCACCTACGTGGTCGTGCGGATATGGGACGAGCGCCGCCTGGTGGTGCCGCTGCAGTGGTTCATCGAGCATCCCTTTCAGAACTGGACGCGCAACCAGACGGCGATTCTCGGCACCGTGATCCTGTGGACCGATTACCGCATGCCGGTCGATCCGATCCGGCGCGAAGCCGAGCGCATCTGCCGCGCCGCGCCCGAATGGAACCAGGTGCTGTGCGTGACGCAGGTCACCGACACCACCGAGCGGGCGCTGCAGGTGCGCGTGCTGGTGTCGGCAGGCGACGCCGGCGCCTGCTGGGACTTGCGCTGCCGCATGCGCGAGGGACTGGTCGACTTCATTGCCCGCGAGTATCCACAATTTCTGCCGCGCCTGCGCACCGAACACGACCACAGCGACCACAGCGACCCGGCAAGCCAGCGCCCCGGCGGCCCGGTTGCCTGATTACAGCACGCCGGCCACCTGCAGGCACAGCCAGAGGTTGGCCGTGGCGATCACCGCAAACAGCAGCCAGGCCAGCAGGCCGGTCGCCCGCGAATTGACGAAGCTGCCCATGATGGCGCGTTGACCGGTCAGGCGGATGAGCGGATACATCGCAAACGGCAGCTGCAGGCTCAGCACTACCTGGCTTAGCACCAGCAGGCGTCCGACCGAGTGTTCGCCAAGCGTGATGACGCCGAACAGGGCCGGCCCCTGCGCCAGGCCGCGCGTGATCAGGCGGCGTTGCCAGCATGGCAGGCGCAGCGCGAGGAAGCCATCCATGATGACCTGGCCGGCAATCGTGCCGGTAAAAGTCGAACTCTGTCCCGCCGCCAGTAGCGCCACGCCGAACAGCACGCCGGCCATGGCGGTGCCGGCCACCGGGTCGAGCAGGTGATAGGCGTCGTCGATGCCCACCGCCGCACCCGCCGCGGTACCGTGAAAGGCGGCCGCGGCCAGGATCAGGATGGCGGCGTTGATGAACAGGGCCAGCAGCAGCGCGGCAACGGTGTCGATGCGCGCCAGGACGATCGCCTGCCGGCGCGCCCGGTCGCTGTCGGCCACTACCCGCGTCTGCACCACTGCCGAATGCAGGTACAGGTTGTGCGGCATGACAGTCGCGCCCAGGATGCCGATTGCCAGGTACAGCGGCTCGCGCGAGGACAGCGCCGACAGCGAGGGCAAGAGGCCGCTGGCCACCGCCTGCCAGTCCGGCTTGATGAACAGCAGCTCGGCGATGAGGCACACGCCGATGGTCAGGATCAGGCCGAGGATGATCGCCTCGACCTGGCGAAAGCCGCGTCCCTTCAGGCCCAGCACGATCAGGGTATCGAGCGAAGTCAGCAGCACGCCCACCGGCAGCGAGACGCCGAGCAGCAGCTTGAAGGCAAGTGCGCTGCCCAGCACTTCGGCCAGGTCGCAGGCGACGATCGAAATCTCGGCGAACAGCCAGAGCAGCTTGCCCGTCACCGGCCCGTACTGCTGGCGGCAGTGCGTGGCCAGATCACGGCCGCTGGCAATTCCCAGGCGCATGGCCAGGCATTGCAAGACGATGGCAGCCAGGCTCGAGAGCACCACCACGAACAGCAGTGCGTAGCCATACTGTGCACCGGCCTGGATGCCGGTTGCCCAGTTGCCCGGGTCCATGTAGCCGACCGATACCAGCAGGCCGGGGCCGGCCGAGCGGAGGATTTTTTTCCAGAACGGATCGCTCTCGGGAATGGCTACCGTACCGATGATTTCGGCCGGGCAGAACGGCGCCGTCGCCGTGGTGGGCAGGCCGAACATGCCGGCTCAGGCGGCAAGCGCGTGCAGGTCCACCGGCGCCAGCCCGCCCAGGTCCGTGACGGCGTCGCTGGCAAATGCGGCGCGGCTCGGGCTCACGCCCGACAGATAACGTTGGGCAACCCGTTTCAGGTCAGCCTCGGTGCAGTCCAGCACGCCTTTGCGGAAGGCCAGACGAATTGCCGGCGTCACGCCGCGCTCGCGCATGCGCCAGGCATGCAGCGCCTCGTCGTAGGGCGACTGCGGCTTGTCGAGGTCGCTGACCACGCCGATGATGGCTTCCTCGACGTGTTCGCGCACAAGCGGCGCATCGATGACCCATGCAACGGCGCGCTGGAAGTCGCGGTAAGTCTCGGCCAGGCGCGGATCGCGGTAGGAGTACATGCTGAAGATGCCGGACTGCGGCGCATTCTTGGCGCGACCGCCATAAGCGCCGCCTTCCTCGCGCAGGGCCTGGTGCAGGATCTGGTTCGTCAGCAGGTTTGCCAGCACCGACAAAGCGGCGCAGTCGTCATGGCCGAGGTAGGGCACCGGCCAGCTGGCAAAGCAGTGATTGACCTGCGCCGGCGCGACCAGGGCGACGTTTGCCGCCGCGCCAAGCATGGCCGGCATGGTGTGCGCCGGCGACGCCGCCACGGACGCGGCGCGGTTGTCGCCGCAAGCCGTCGGTGCCGCGGCGGTGCGCAGGCCCGGCACGTCGATTAGCGCCGCCAGCGCCTGGCCGTCGTCGTTCACACCGGCGCCGATGACGGTCACCGGGCAGGCCGTGATCCGCTCATGGAGGGCAACGAGGCGCGCCAGCACCGCATCCATGCCCGCATCGGTTTCGATCTGCCGCACCAGGTCGCGATAGAAGCCCAGCGCACCGGTGCCCTCGATGGTGTCGTCGAAGCGGGACCGTATCGAGAACGGCGCATCGGCTGCAATGGCGGCGTAGCGGTCGCCGCTTTCGCCGAGTTCCTGCGCCATGGTGTCGGCCACGCTGTCGATCAGGAAGGCAATGCGTTCGCGTTCGTCGAAGCGCGGCGCGCGGATCGATTCGCCCAGGACGGCGGCAATCGCCTGCGCTTCCTCGCGCAGGTTGCGCGCCGAAAAAACCAGTTGCAGCCGAAACGCCGGCCGCGCCTGGCCCGGCAAAATCGATTCGAGCGCGTCGAGGTCGACATCGAAGCGCGGCACCTGCTGCTGTCGCCAGGCCGCTGCCTGTTCATAGGTGCGGCTGCCCACGCCCAGGTCCGGCAACAGCGTTGCATACAGATCCAGCCACGGCCATTCGGCTTCGGCCAGGGCGGTGAGGTCATAGATCACATTGGCATAGCTCACGCCGTTGGAGGCGATGCGCAGACCGACGGCGTTGTCGCCGGCGAACGGCAGCGGGAACGCCGGACGCGGCAGGGCGCTCACGTCCTGCGGCCGGATGCGCGGCAGCACGCTGTTGTCGGCCGGCTGGCGCTGGCGTGCCAGCAGGGCGGTTGCATCGGCTGCGATGCGCTCGCGCTGTTGGTCGGACAGGTTTGCCTCGACGTCAGCGAGGTTGCGTTTTTCGATTTCCTGGCGCACCTCGAAGTAGCGCGCATCGGGCGAGACGTCGGCGTCGAGCCGGGTCGGCGCCTCGAGCAGCTTGCGCACCATCGCCTTGAAGAAGGCGGGGTCAAGGATCTGCGCATCCATGTCGGCAAAGATCGCTTCATTGTCGAACGCCATCATGGCGTCGGCGCCGGCCATTGCCAGCGGCACCGCTTCGAGCAGCTTGCGCAGGCCATAGGGCGTGCGCCCGCTGCTGATCTGCCGCTGCGAAAAGCGCAGGTCGCGCAGCGTCGCCTGCTGCGCCGCCAGCGGCACGCCGGTCTCGGCCGTGCGTTCGAGCGCGGCGCGAATGCGTTTTCTGGCAGGCGCCATCTGCGCCCGCGTCAAGCCTTCCATGCCAAGATGAAACACCATCTGGCGCAGATGCGGATCGAGGCCGTTGAAGGCCGATGGCCGGCCATAGCCCGCCGACTCCATCGCCTGCATCAAGGGTGCCGAAGCGTCGCCCACCAGGCCCGACTCCAGCAGGTAGGCATGGCTGTAGGCGACCGGGTCGGAGGCCTCGCCCATGAGCCAGGCGCTCTGCACGCCGTATTCATCCTCGGCGGCGGCCGCCGACGGTATGCCGATGACGGTGCTGCGCGGCGCATCCCAGGCCGGCGCAAGGCCCGGCACGCGGCGTGGCGCCACGTCGTCGAATTTTGCCAGCACCTGTTCGGCGATGACTTTCTGGACTGCCAGCGGATCGAGCCGGCCGGCGGTCATGAACACTGCCTGCGACGGATGATAGTGGCTGGCGTGGAAGGCCTTGAGTTCGGCATGGGTCAGCGAAGGAATTTCCAGCGGATCGCCGCCGTATTCGACTTCATAGGTGGTGCCCTTGAAGAGGATCGCATTGATGTTTTGCCCGAGTTCGCGGGTCGGGTCGGCAAAGGCGCCCTTCATTTCATTGAACACCACGCCGCCGTAGCCGAGCTTGCCGTCTTCGAGCGTGAAGCGCCATCCTTCCTGCAGGAAATCGAGATAGTCGAGCTTGGGAAAGAAGGCCGCGTCCAGGTAGACGCCCAGCAAGTTGAAGAAATCGGTGCTGTCGGCGCTGGCAAACGGATAGACGGTGCGATCCGGCGAGGTCATCGCATTCATGAAGGTCGCCGTCGAGCGGCGCAGCATCGAAAAGAACGGATCGCGCACCGGGTAGCGGGCCGAGCCGCACAATGCCAGGTGCTCGAGGATGTGGGCGCGACCGTCGCTCTTGTCGGGAACCGTCGGAAAGGCCACCAGAAACGCCATTTCCGCGTCGTCGGTTGCAAGATGCAGATGGCGCGCGCCGCTGGCCGGATCTTCGTACTCATGCAGCATCGCGTGCATGGTGGAAATGGGCCGCACATTTTTTTCAATGAATTTCATTGTGAGAATTTATCAATCAGAATATTTCGATAGTCGATTAAACCATGATTCAACCGCTTGCGCATGACAGCGGTCGCCTCGCCGTCCGGCGCGACAAACAGGGCGTCGGACACGCGCTGCCGCACAGTCGGACCGGGCGCACCTGATGCAAGCTGGTGCAGGCGGCAATGCGCGGCGCTGCTGCCGTTGCATCGGACCAGATAACGGGCGCAACGTTCGCAGCGGCAATGCAAGCGCATGCAGTCATCATTGACGGGCCTGCCGCACGGCAGCACCGACCAGGCCGCACCGCAGCAGGCTGCGCAGCCCGTCTCACTCGAAATGAAAGCAATCGCCGATGCCAAACGCAACCAGGAAAGTCGTCTACGCCGCCCTTTTCGGTAACCTCCTGGTGGCAATCGCCAAGTTCGTTGCCGCCGGCATTTCCGGCAGCGCGGCAATGCTGTCGGAAGGCGTCCATTCGCTGGTCGACACCGGCAACGAGGGCCTGCTCCTGTACGGCATGCAGCGCGCAAAAGCGCCGGCAGACGAACGCTTTCCGTTCGGGTATGGCAAGGAAATCTACTTCTGGAGCTTCGTCGTCGCGCTGCTGGTCTTTTCGCTGGGCGCCGGCATCTCGCTCGTCGAGGGCATCGCGCATCTGCGCCATCCGGTGCGGGTCGAGGACCCCCTGATCAACTACATCGTCATCGGCCTGGCGATCCTGTTCGAAGGCTATTCATGGTCGGTTGCCGTGCGTGAATTCAGCGCAGCAAAGGGCGCGCGCGGCTATGTCGAGGCGATCCGGCGTGGCAAGGATCCGACCATGTTCGCCGTGCTGTTCGAAGACACGGCCGCGCTGCTCGGCCTGGTCGTGGCGCTGGCAAGCGTGATCCTGGGCGACATCACCGGCAACCCCTATTTCGACGGCGCAGCCTCGGTCCTCATCGGCCCGATCCTGGCCGTGACCGCGTTCTGGCTCGGGCGCGAAACCAAGGGCCTGCTCATCGGCGAGAGCGCCAACAGCGAAGTCGTCGCCGGCATCCGCAGCCTCATTGGCAGCAACCCCGAAATCGAACGCGTCAACGAGATCCTGACCATGCACATGGGACCCGACTTCATCCTGGTCAACATCAGCCTGCGGGTGGTCGGTTATGCCGATCGCGCCAGCGTGCACTCGGTCTACGAGACCATCGACGACAGCATCAAGACCACCTTCCCGAAGGTAAAGCGGGTGTTCATCGAGGCCGAACGCGGCAGCAAGGTCGCCGCGCCCGACCCGGTGCAACTGCCCGATGCCGCAGCGCCCGAAAAATACTGATGTCGGAAACTTAAGGCGCGTGTGCGAATCTCATAAACCCATATGCCGGGCAGACTGATAAAAATCATGGCCCGTATTTCGTCGACTTTCACGACAAGGAAAATCCATGTTTTCTCATAACAAGCGTTTGCAATACACGGTGCGGGTATCCGGCAGCAATCCGGGACTGGCCAACCTGATGCTCGAGCAATTCGGCGGGCCGCAGGGCGAACTGGCAGCCGCCTGCCGTTACTTCACCCAGGCGCTGGGCGAAGACGATCCGGCGCGCAAGGACCTGTTGCTCGATATCGCCACCGAAGAGCTCAGCCACCTGGAGGTGATCGGTACCATCGTCGCCATGCTCAACAAGGGGGCAAAGGGCAAGCTTGCCGAAGGCGTCGAACGCGAGGCCGACACCTACCGTTCCATCACCGGCGCCGGCAACGACAGCCACCTGACGCAGGTGCTCTACGGCGGCGGCCCGCCCCTGGTCAATTCTGCCGGCGTGCCGTGGACGGCCGCCTACATCGACACCATCGGCGAGCCCACCGCCGACCTGCGCTCGAACATCGCCGCCGAGGCACGGGCGAAGATCGTCTATGAGCGGCTGATCAACCTGACGGAAGACGCCGGCGTGAAAGAAGCCCTGGGCTTTCTGATGACGCGCGAGATCGCGCACCAGAAGTCGTTCGAAAAGGCGCTGTATGCAATCGAGCCAAATTTCCCGCCGGGTAAAATGGCCGGCAATCCGCGCTTCACGAATGTGTACATGAACATGTCGCAGGGCATCGGCGAGTCGCGCGGGCCGTGGAACCAGGGCGAGCAGTGGGAGTTCGTCTCGGACCGGGACAAGCAGGCAGCAGTCGACGGTGGCGACGGCCTGGCGCATGTGCAGATGACGCAGGCCGAAATGGCGGCCACCGACAACATGGCACAGCGCACCAGGTCCGACCCCAGTGTGAATAATCTGACCGGCGCCGAGATCGGCGCCGGTGGCGAGCCGCCGACCGCACCGGGTCACGCCAGCCAGGTGCCCGCACCCGGCGCCGTTCCACCGATGCATTGACATGCCGTGCGGCGCGGCAGTCGCCCGCGCCACACATCGTTCATCATCAGGCAACCGAAGGAACCGAACGTGACCAAACCACCCAGCGCACCGCCTGCGTCGCCGGAATCGCCACCGGTGCATGGTTACGTGCCGGCATTCGATACGGCCGACGGCAACGAAGATCCGGCGCCGCCGGCCGTAACGCACTCCACGGCGCCGCAACCGGGAACCGCCCCCGGCACCGACGCGGCGCCTACGCCGCCGGCAGCAGGGGCACCGAAGCCGCGCTGACCTGCGCGGCAATGTAGTCTTCGAAGGCCGCCAGCGGCAAGGGTCGCGCAAACAGGTAACCCTGCGCTTCGTCGCAGGCGCACTGACGCAGGAACCTGCAGGTCTCGGCATCCTCCACGCCTTCGGCCACTACCGACAGGTCCAGGGTATGGGCCATGTCGACGAAGGCCTTGATGAAGGCGTCGCTGCGAATGCCTGCGGTTTCGTGACTGAGAAAAGAGCGATCCAGCTTGAGTATGTCGAGCGGAAACCGGCGCAGGTAGGTCAGCCCGGAAAAGCCGGTGCCGAAGTCGTCCACCGATATGCGCACGCCCATTTCGCGCAAGTCGTGCAGCAACGCGGCGGTGGCATCGATATTGTCGATCAGCACGCTCTCGGTCAGCTCCAGCTCCAGAATCGGCGGCGCCAGCGCCGCCGTTTCGAGCGCCTCGACCACGTGCGCCATGAAATCGGCACTGCGCAACTGGCGCGCCGCGACATTGACCGATACCTGCAGCGGCACGCCATAGGTCCGGCTCAGGCGGCTGCATTGCAGGCAGGCTTCCTGCAGCACCCACTTGCCGATCGCTTCGATGAAGCCGCGTTCTTCCGCAATCGGAATGAAATCCAGTGGCGCCACCCTGCCAAGCTGCGGATGATTCCAGCGAATCAGCGCCTCCATGCCGGTCGTGCGCATGGTCGCCAGATCGACGCGCGGCTGGTAATGCAATTCGAACTCGTTGCGCTCGAGCGCGCGGTGCAGCGCGTTTTCCAGCGCCATGCGGGTGCGGGTCTCGGTGCTCATGTGCGCTTTGAAAAAACAGTAACCGTTGCGCCCGGCTGCCTTGGCGCGGTACATCGCGATATCCGCATTCTGGAACAGCGTTGCATTCGAGTCGCCATCCTCGGGATACATGCTGATGCCGATCGAGGCGCTGACGAAGACTTCCTGGCCGGCGACTGTGAACGGCAGCGCCAGCGCGGCCAGCAGGCGCTCGGCAATCGCAGTTGCCGCCTGCGCACCGCCGGTGCAATGGGAAGCGGCGACGAATTCGTCGCCACCCAGGCGCGCGATCATGTCCTGTGGACGGATGACGTTCCTGAAGCGCCGCGCCACATCCTGCAGCAGTGCGTCGCCGCAGGCATGGCCGAGCGAGTCGTTGACTTCCTTGAAACGGTCGAGGTCGATGAACATGAGCGAAATCTGCTGGCCCGGCGTGGCAGCCGACAGCATCTGCTGCAGGCGGGTGTGGATCAGGCTGCGGTTGGGCAGGCCCGTGAGCGCGTCGTGAGTGGCCAGTTGCTCCATGCGCGCCTCGCCCTGCTTGCGTTGCGTGATGTCGGTGATGAAGGCCGTCAGCGACAGGGCATTGCCGGCGTCATCGCGCTCGATCGTCACGTTGATCAGAACATGACGGTGCTGCCCATCCTTGCACACCAGCGTGGCTTCCTTGCCGTGGGCGGCAGTGATGCCGCCCTGGCTGAACAATGCATTATCGATCGGGCATTCGACCAGGAGCCGCATGACATCCAGCCCCATCAGTTCGCCGGCGGCATAGCCGGTCATGCTGGTAAATGCCGGATTGATGCCGACGATGATGCCGCGGGCATCGGTCATGACATAGCCGGCCGGCGTCATTTCGATGATGCTGCGCAGGCGGCGGTCGCTGCTGCGGATCGCCACTTCTGCGTTGCGCCGCTCGGTGACGTCGTTGAAAAACACCGACATGCCGTCCGCATGCGGATACAGCCGCACTTCGATCCAGGCATCGATGGCTTCGTAGTAATCGACGAAGATCGCGTTCGTGCCGCTGGCCATGGCCTTTTCGAAATGCGGATAGAAGGATGACTCGCGAAATTTCGGCACCAGTTCCCACAGGGTCTTGCCAAGCAACGCCTCGCGATCGCGGCCGATCAGGGCGGCAGTCTTCTGGTTGACGTAGGTGGTGCGCCAGTGGCGGTCGAGCGCATAGAAGGCGTCGCCGATGCTCTCCAGAAGGCGCGCCAGATTGTGGCGCGACTGCTCCAGTTCGCTCTGCGCATGATGGCGGTCGGTGACGTTGCGCCCGGTTGCATACATGATCTGCGCCGACTCCGACCAGCGCACCGAACTGGCCAGATAGACGGTCTGGCCCTGCTTGTGGCGCCAGCGGGTTTCCAGGTCGGCGATGCTGGCCGCGCCCAGGCGCATCTGCTTCTCGGCGAACATGCGCTTGCCCTGATCGTCGGGCAGCATGAATTCGGTGTAATGCCGGCCGAGCATTTCCCGGGGTTCGTAGCCGAGGATCTCGCGCGCCGCCTGGTTGACCCGGATATAGCGGCCTTCGCTGTCGAGGATGACCATCAGCTCGAGCGCGTTTTCGACGATGGCGCTGTTTTCTTCTGCCAGCAGCGCCAGGCGGGCGGCGACTTCGATCTGCCCGGTCACGTCGCGACCGGTGCCGCGGTAGCCGACAAAGACGCCGTCGTCATGCACGGGCTCGCAGGAAAGCACCGAATGGCGCACCACGCCACGGCTTGGCACGAAAGCCGAGTAAGCCAGGTCGCGAAAGGGCGCCCGCGCGGCGACGCGTTCCAGATACGTCAGCAGGCCGGGCTGCTCCAGGTCGGCCGCGCGTTGGCGCCGGGTGCATCCCAGCACTTCCCCGGGCAAGGTGCCGAAGAGCCGGTAGAGTCCAGCCGAAAGAAACGTGAAACGGTCCTCGGCATCGGTTTCCCAATACCAGTCCGACGACAGGTCGGTCAGGCTGCGAAACCGTTCTTCGCGCTGCCGGAATTGTGCCTCGCTGCGGCGCGCCAGGTCGAGCGCCTCGTAGCGTGCCGAGACGTCGACAATGGTGCCGTTGTAGCCTGAAAATTCGCCGTTCGCACCGCGTCGCGGCGCGCCGCAGCCGAGCATCCAGCGCAGCGTGCCATCGCTCCTGCAGATCCGGTATTCGACCTGGTACTCGCGTCGTGCGGCGCGGGCCGCGGCAATCTGCGGGCCGATCCGGGCGTTGTCGTCGGGATGCAGCGTACGGCCCCATGCATCACTCGAAAACTCGGCCCACTGCTGCGGTGCGTACAGCGCACTGTCGTTCATGAAGACACAGGTATCGTGCCGATCCGTCATCCAGACCAGCATTGCAACATTGTCTGCAAGACGTTGTATCCGCTGCGCCGGCGTCAGCTCGGGCGGTGGCATGTCGACCGGCGGCACCGTCACCTTCGGTCTGCTTCCACATGTTCAATCGTGCGCATGAGTCCACTGAAAATTTAATACTTTTGAGTAGGCGATCTCAAGAATCAAGTGCAACACCTTCTCCTGTAAGGTGCTGCAATGCCAAGAACCTATATTCACCTGACGCCC
>JANXSS010000122.1 GCA_025356535.1 Herminiimonas sp. | reverse complement strand
TACTACACGAAAGACCGCGTGGATGCGGTGCTCTCGCCCTACGACGGCCTGTCGATCGGCATCATCTCTTCGCTGAAGGGCGTGGGCTACGGCACGGCCAAGCTGGCGATGCCGGTGGTGACGGGGCAGGACGCCGAGGTGCCTTCGGTCAAGTCGATCCTGAAGAAGGAACAGACCGCCACCGTGTTCAAGGACACGCGCGAACTGGCCAAGGCCACGGTCGCGATGGGCGATGCCATGCTGGCCGGCAAGCCACCCGAAGTGAACGACACCAAGACCTACAACAACGGCGTGAAGGTGGTGCCGTCGTACCTGCTCAAGCCGGTAAGCGTCGACCTGAGCAACTGGAAGACGACGCTGGTCGACAGTGGTTATTACAAGGAAAGCCAATTCAAGTGAGCCAGGCGACTTCGGCAACTCCGGCGAGCAAGGCTATCCTGGAGATGCGCGGCATCACCAAGACCTTCCCCGGCGTGAAGGCGCTGAACGATGTCCGCCTCGCCGTGCGAGCCGGTGAAATCCACGCCGTGGTTGGCGAGAACGGCGCCGGCAAGTCGACCCTGATGAAGGTGCTGAGCGGCGTCTACCCGTGCGACAGCTACGAGGGCGAGATTCACTTCGAAGGCAAGCTGCGCCGTTTCCGCGACATCGCCGACAGCGAGAAGCTGGGCATCATCATCATTCACCAGGAGCTGGCGCTGGTGCCGCTGCTGTCGATCACCGAGAACATCTTTCTCGGTAACGAGATCGTGCGCGGCGGCATGATCGACTGGTTCGCTGCCTATGCCAAAACGCGTGAGCTGCTCGCCAAGGTCGGCCTGAACGAAGCACCGACCACGCTGGTGACCGACCTCGGCGTGGGCAAGCAGCAATTGGTGGAGATCGCCAAGGCGCTGTCGAAGGACGTGAAACTGCTGATCCTCGACGAGCCGACCGCCAGCCTCAACGAGAAGGACAGCGATGCGTTGCTGTTGCTGCTGCTGGAACTCAAGCGCCAGGGCATCGCGTCGATCCTGATCTCGCACAAGCTTAACGAGATCGCCAAGGTGGCGGATTCCATTACCGTGCTGCGCGATGGCGCGACGGTCGAAACCATGGACTGCCGCACCACGCCCATCAGCGAGGACCGCATCATTCGCGGCATGGTCGGGCGCGACATGGCACATCGCTTTCCGCCGCGCAGCCCGACCATCGGCGAGACCGTGTTCGAGGTGCGCGACTGGCATGTGCATCACGCGCTGCATGCGGATCGCGAAGTCATCAAGGGCGTGAACCTGAACGTGCGGCGCGGCGAAATTGTCGGCATCGCCGGCCTGATGGGCGCGGGCCGCACCGAGTTCGCGATGAGCGTGTTCGGCCGTTCCTGGGGCCAGCGCATTCGCGGCACGGTGCTGATGAACGGCCAGCCGGTCGATGTCAGCACCATCCGCAAGGCGATCGACCATGGCATCGCCTACGTCACGGAAGATCGCAAGGGCTACGGCTTGGTGCTGGAAGAAGACATTCGCAAGAACATCACGCTGGCCAACCTGGAGGCGGTGTCGAGCGCGACGGTGCTCGACGAGGGCCGCGAGTTCGAGGTGGCGGGCGAGTACCGCCGCGCCCTCAACATCCGCTGCTCGGGCACCGACCAGTTGGTGGTCAACCTCTCCGGAGGCAACCAGCAGAAGGTGGTATTGAGCAAGTGGCTGTTCGCCAAACCCGAGTTGCTGATCCTCGACGAGCCGACGCGCGGCATCGACGTCGGCGCCAAGTACGAGATCTACACCCTCATCGACCAGCTCGCCAGCGACGGCAAAGGCATCCTGATGATCTCGTCGGAACTGCCCGAACTGCTCGGCATGTGCGACCGGATCTACGTGATGAACGAAGGCCGCTTCGTCGCCGAATACCCGGTGGCAGAGGCCTCGCAGGAGCGCATCATGCGCGCGATAGTGAATGCAGGAAGTTCAGTCCATGTCCCTCAATGACACCCACGCGGCCACTGCCGCCGTCCCGCTGACACCTGCCACATCGGGCAAGTCGCACGCGGGTTTTCTGAAGAACAACCTGCGCGAATACGGCATGCTGATCTCGCTGGTCGCGATCATGGTGCTGTTCCAGGTGCTGACCGACGGCACGCTGCTGCGGCCGCTGAACCTGACCAACCTGGTGCTGCAGAACAGCTACATCGTGATCATGGCGCTGGGCATGCTGCTGGTGATCGTGGCCGGCCACATCGACTTGTCGGTCGGCTCGGTCTGCGGTTTCATCGGTGCGCTGGCGGCAGTGCTGATGGTCGAATACGAATGGAACTACGTGCCGACAGCCATCGTCAGCATCCTGGCCGGCGCGCTCATCGGCGCGGCGCAAGGATGGTTCGTGGCGTACCGCAAGATCCCGTCGTTCATCGTGACGCTGGCGGGCATGCTGGTGTTCAAGGGCCTGACGCTGGCGCTGCTGCAGGGCCAGTCGGTCGGGCCGTTTCCGGAGACGTTCCAGAAGCTCAGCTCGGGCTTCATCCCCGATCCGTTCGGCAGCCTCGATGGCAGCGGACTGCGCACC
>JANXSS010000116.1 GCA_025356535.1 Herminiimonas sp. | reverse complement strand
CGCCGGCGCTGCAGCGCCTTGCTGCGTGGTGGCGCGCGCCAGATAAAGCGCCCACAGCGACATGACGAAGCCGGGTGTGCAGAAGCCACATTGCGAGCCGTGACAGTCGACCATCGCCTGCTGCACCGGATGCAGGGCGCCATCCGGTTGCTGCAGATCTTCGACCGTAAACAGGGCCCGCCCGTCCAGCGTCGGCAAAAACTGTATGCAGCTGTTGACCGCCTTCATCTGCAGCACGCCATCCTGCAGCGTGCCGATGACCACCGTGCAGGCACCGCAATCGCCTTCGGCGCAGCCTTCCTTGGTACCGGTACGGTGCAGGTCTTCGCGCAGATGCTGCAGGATCGTGCGCGTGGGCGCCGCATCGTCGACTGCATGCACCGCATTGCGATAGTAAAACCGGATCGGCTCGAACATGTCGGGCAACGCCTTTCGACTTCAATTTACCATCAGCGCCGCAAATGATCCATTGCCGATTGCACAGCACCGGAGACTGCCAATGCATCGCTTGCTGATACCATCAACGGCGGTGTACGGTACCGGAATCGACTCTTCAACTTCACAAAGCGGCGGCAGACAATGGGCAAGCTCAGTACCCACGTGCTCGACATCAGCACCGGCATGCCCGCCGCCGGCGTGGTCGTGCGCCTGTACCGCACCAGCGCAGAAGGGCGCACCCTGCTCAAGCAGGTCGCGACGAACGCCGATGGCCGCTGCGACGCGGCGCTGCTCGAAGGCGAGGCCCTGCAATGCGGCACCTATGCGCTGGCGTTCGCCGCCGGCGACTATTTCAGGGCGCAAGGCGTGACCCTGCCCGCGCCACCCTTCGTCGATATCGTCACCCTCGACTTCGGCGTTGCCAGCAGCGCGGAAAACTATCATGTGCCGCTGCTGGTCTCGCCCTGGGCCTACTCGACCTATCGGGGCAGCTGAGGTGGCCGCGGAAAGCGACGTTGCCGCACGCCTGAGCTTACGCGTCGTCAGCAGGCGCTGGCCCGCCGTGGTTGCCAGCCACGGCATAGGGCTGGCGGTACAGCGCGACGCGATACCTGCCGTGCCGGGTGAGAACGGCGCCGGCACCGTATTCTGGACAGACTGGAAAAACGTGGCAAGGGTTGCCCGGTGACGGCGACCCTTGCGCTACACCGCCGCGCCTTGCAGGCCCGTGCAATGGCGCAGCCGGGACTACCGGTGCGTCACAGCTGGGGCGCGATCGGCTGCAGCGGTGCACCGCCGCCGCCGATCGTATCGGGCCCGTTGTTGTCGACCACCGAGAGGGCCTGGACCAGACGCTTGATGTCGCGCGTCCAGGCGCTCGTGCTGTTGGCGCGCTGCTCGAAGTCAAACCCCCAGTCCTGCCTGAACTGGTCGGCCAGCGAGCCGTCCGGTCCGTCTTCGGCGCTGATGTTGAAGGCCGGTGCATAGGTGTCGTCGACGATGTAGGCGCCGTAGTTCTGCAGCGTCCAGGCCAGCTGGCGGGCCGGCTCGGTTTCCAGGCCGAGGCTGCCCAGATCGCGATAGACCGGGATGGCCAGCAGCGCACCCATCTTCATGGCGCCGTTGCCGTTGTTGGGCGCGTCGATATTGCCGTAGAAACCGACGGCATAGGTGTCGGCATTCCAGGCCGGCCAGCGGTAGCAGTCACGGTAACGCTGGCACCGGTACAGCACCTCGCGGGCATAGACGTCGACCTTCAGTGCGTGCCGTGGCGCGGCGCCACCGGGGCGCAACTCGCCGACCCGCAGCGAGCCGCCGATGGCCGACAGGCCCGAGCCGCCATGCGCGCCGCGAATGCCGTCGCCATACAGATCCACCGGCGGCATGACGGCGTAGCTGGTGGCGCTGGCGCCGGCGCTGCAGCGCGTAAAGGGCTGGGTCTGCAACAGGGTACGGCCATCGGCGCTCAGAAAGGTCGCCGAGCTGTTGACGCGATTGTGCTTGACCACGTAATCGGTCGGCACCGGCACATTCATCAGGAACCGGCCGGTGGCGTTGCAACGGTCTGCGCCACTCCAGCCGGCGCTGCTGTAATAGACCGGCGTGCTCGGCGCCATCGGACGCAAAACGATTTTTTCTGCATCGATCTCGGGCATCGGCGCCCAGGTGAAATTGCCCGGTACGGCCGGCAGGTTTGCCGGCACATACACGGCGCCACGGCCAATCGGCATGTTCCAGATACTGTTGCTGGCGAATGGCTGCTGCCAGGCATTGCGTTCACCGGCAACGGCAGCCGTGCTGCCGGCATACAGGCAGGCACAGGCCAGCAGGATTGGCGCCGAAAGATTTTTTGCGGGGGTAAATGCAGAAAGCATGAAGCTCCTTTGCGGAAATACGGTTATGGGTCGTGAAAAACGTTCACGGCGGTGCTCGAAAAAGCCTGATTACGAGACGGCACATGAAGGTGAGTTCCCGACCCGATACGATCCTCAAGGAAACTATTTGCTGCTTTGCAGAAGAATTCCGCATATTTGATTGCCTTGATGCACATTTCTGCGCTGGCTTGCCGAGGGCGACCGGTATCTTTTTGCAGTTCCCAAGCGATGCAGGCGTCCAGAACGAATTGATCCAGGAATCGCGACAATCTTTGATAAATATCAAATATGGTTTTACCGTAAGTCAGAAATAGACCTTGTAATTCCAGTTTCTTCAACGCCGTGCCAGGTGCGCGTTTCCGCGGCCCGACTGCGCTGGGCGCGCAGGCGCAGCCGATGCATTGCGCACCGGTTAAGTCCACGGTGCTTTTCGGAAAGGGTGTGACTCAGACGGCGGGCGGGGTTGGCGCCGCAACGGGTTTTGGCAAGCGCACCGTAAACACCGTGCCCTCGACTTCATTGGAAGCCACGGTCAGGCCGCCGCCATGGGCAAGGGCAATTTCACGCGCCACGAACAGGCCCAGTCCCAGACTGGTGCGGGGCCGGTTGTCCTCGTCGGTGCTCGCCGTGCCAGCCAGTTGCACCAGCGGCTTGAAGATCAGCTGCAACGCCTCGTCGGGAATCACGGTGCCGTAATTGGTGACCTGTATGGTGATGTCGGCGGCGCTGCCGCTGGCATTGACGATGACCGACCGCTGCGAGGCGCCGTACTGGGCGGCATTGACCAGCAGGTTCGTCAGCAGCTGTGCAGGCGCACCGGATCGAATGCGCCGTTGAGGTCGCCGCTGGTGTAGATGTCGAAGGTGGCATTCGGATAAGTTGCGCCCGCATCCTCGACAGCGGCGCGACAGATGTCGGCGACATCGGTTTGCTGTCGCTTGATCGGCATGCCCTTGCCAAGCTGGGTCCGGGTGAAGCCGAGCAGGTCGGCCACCATGTGGTGCATCAGGTGCGAACTGCGGCGAATGCGGGCGCCGATCTGCGCCACCTGGGCACGACCGACTTCCTCGCGCTTGAGCATGTCGCCGGCCATCGCCATGGTCGACAGCGGCGCGCGCAGGTCGTGGCCGAGAATTGCCAGGAACAGTTCGCGCGTCTGGTCGGCCCGTGCCGAAAACGTCACGATGGATTCGCACAGCGCCTGGTCGATGGCTTCATTGAAACGCACCATTTCCTGCACCGTCTGGTCCGACATGTGGCGCACGTGCGGCAGCCAGAGTCGCAGGACGGTGGCACGCAGGGCGCGATATTCGGCGCTCAATTGCAACAATGAAAAATCACTTGCCTGGCGCAGGGCGCCGTGGATCGATGCCGCGCTGTTGACGGCATTGTCGTCGGCCACCAGACCCTGCGATTTCTCCAGCTGTTCGACAGGATTCTGGCGTGTCTCGATATCCTGCGCGATCGCCTGGAGGATACCTTTCGCATGGTCGCGCAGCGCCAGGTCCGACATGACGTCGGCAGCCGGTCCCAGCGTCTGGGCGAATGCCTCCCACTCGCTGATGATGTCTTCCAGATGCGTGCTGATGAATTTATAGAGTTCCATTGGGCTCTTGATGGTGAATGAAAAGGCATACGACGCCTGCCGCTCCCCCGCCCGATTTTAAACCGTTTCCTGAGGTCAGCAGCAAATGGCGCACAGGAGGCTGGCCAGGATGCACAGCGCTCATGCAAGCGCCTGCGCGGGCAACGCTGCGCGGGCCGGATGGCAACCCATGGAACTATACGAATCCCGGGCAAATCCAATTGCTTTTGTTAAAGGAAATGCTTTATGCCAACCAAAATGGACGGGGCCCGTGTCTGATCGGCCGCTCGGCTCCGTACTGGCGCCTCATGAACTGTCGGAACTGTACCGGCTGATGGTCGAGGGCGTTCGCGAGTGTGTGGTGTTCTTGCTCGATACCGACGGTTTCATCACCGTCTGGAACAAGGCGGCCGAAGAGATGAAGGGCTACCCCGCCGCCGAAGCGATCGGCCAGCACCTGTCGATGCTTTATACGGATGAAGACAGACACCAGGGCGCACCGCAACATCATCTGGCGTTGGCAAAAGAGGCCGGCTTTTTCCGTGGCGAGGGCTGGCGCATGCGCAAGGATCGCAGCCTGTTCTTTGCCAACGTGACGATCACCGCCCTGCGCGACGACGCCGGCACCTTGCGCGGGTTTTCCAAGATCACGCTGGACCTGACCGCTCACAAGCTGCTGGAACGCTGCGAAAAGGAACGGGCCGAAATCGACATGGTGTTGCAGGCTGCACATTCTGGCACCTGGCGCTGGAACGTGGGCACCGGTGTAGTCCACCTGGCGGCGCATTTCCTGGCGCTGCTGGGCCGCTCCGGCGTCGACTCGCCGATCCGTTTCGACGAATGGATCGGCATGTTCCATCCGCAGGACCAGGACCTGGTGCGCGCGCGCCTGCTGGCTGCATGCGAGACGGCACCGGCGTCGCATTTCGAAGATCAGGTGCGCCTGTGCACGGCCGGCGACACGCATCGCTGGTTTCACGTGCACGCCAACTGGAACGAAACGGCCGGCGGAGCGCCATTGATCCTCATGGGCGTCTGTGTCGACGTGCATACCCTGAAGACTGCCGAAGCAGCACGCGAGCATGCAAACCAGCAACTGCATGCCGAGCGCGCGCGCTTTTCCCACATCATGGATCACCTGCCGTCGGGCGTGCTGCTGGCTGACGTGCCGTCCGGCCACATCACTTACCAGAATCGCGAGGCCGGTCGCATGCTGGGGCGCGACCTGCCGCAGACGGGGTGCGCCATCAACCACGAGGATTACAGGTTTTTCGACGCCGGCGGCATGCGCATCGCACCGGCCGATCTGCCGCTGGCGCGCACCATCCTCACCAATGCCGGCACACAGTCCGAAGAACTGGTCTATGAGCGTCCCGACGGCGTGCGTGCGCATTATGCCGTGACGACCGCATCGATCTTCGACACCGATGGCGCACGGCGCCTGGCAATTGCCGTCATGCACGACGTCAGTGCGCTGAAGACAGCGCAGTTGTCGGCTGCCACCGAAAAAGAGCAGGCGCAGGTGACGTTGTCGGCAATTACCGACGGCGTCATCACCACCGACCTCAACGGCATCATCGCACTGGTCAATCCGGTCGCTGAGCGGATGACCGGCTGGACCCGTCAGGAAGCGGTCGGCCACTCGATCGACGAAGTGGTGCGCCCGTTCGACAACAACTGTTGCGGCGAAACGGTCACCGCCCTCATTCGCAGGTGTCTCGACGAGGGCCGCGTGCTGCAGGGCCTGCCCCATGCGATGCTCAGTGCCCGGGGCGGACAGCGCTACACGATCGAGAGCGCCATTGCACCGATTGCGCTGGCCGACGGCAAACTGATCGGCAGCGTGCTGGTGTTTCATGACGTGACCGAATCGCGCCGGATGCTCGATCAGCTCGGCTACGAAGCCAGTCATGACGCCCTCACCGGCCTGGTCAACCGGCGTGAATTCGAAGTGCGATTGAAGCGAACGCTAGAGCGCATCAAGCTGGCGCCCGACAGCGGCGCGGCGCTGCTCTACATGGACCTGGACCAGTTCAAGATCGTCAACGATACCTGCGGCCATGCCGCCGGCGACGATCTGCTGCACATCCTGGCGCAGGTCTATCGCGGCCATGTGCGCGAGCGCGATACCCTGGCACGCCTGGGTGGCGACGAATTCGCACTCATCGTCGACCATTGCACGGTTGAAGAAGCAATGATGGTGGCCGAGAAGATCTTGGACGCCACCGCGCGCTTTCGCTACGCCTGCAAGGACCGCATGTTCCATCTCGGCGTGAGCATCGGCTTGATTCCGATCGACGACACTGCCGCCAGTGTCGAGGAAGCCCTGCGCCAGGCCGACCATGCCTGTTACATCGCCAAGGAAACCGGACGCAACCGCATCCACCTGCACCAGCGCGACGACGCCAAGCTGATCATGCGGCGCAGCGACATGAACTGGGTCACGCGCCTGACCAACGCCATCGAATGCGACGGCCTGCAATTGCATTACCAGCCGATCATGCCGATCGGCGCCGGCGACACCGGTGACACCGGTGACACCGGTGTCACCG
>JANXSS010000093.1 GCA_025356535.1 Herminiimonas sp. | reverse complement strand
AACTGGACACCAATCGGAATTGTGCACCTGAATCCCGACCGGCAGGCGGACGAAAAAACCGGCTTGCAGGCATCGCAATTCGAGTTAAAAAAAGCAGCTTGAAAAAATGGTTTAGGCGACAACTAGGTTGACAACTACCGGTTCCCCTGAAAATCGCTCACTTGAAGCGGATGTTGCGGTGCGCAGAGTTTCAAATTCCGATTTTTGCAAGACGCTCGGGTGTAAGCATAAATGAAGGCGAGATACTGCCCCTGCTTTTCCGTGAAAGGCGGCGCTGGCGGCATCAAGCCCGGGCTCAGGTTGTGATTCATCGCTCCTCTCCCCACCTCCGCATTTTTGGAGGGGGCTGTCATGAATGTACGATACCGGGTGGAGTTAAGCCAAGCCGAGCGCGAACAATTGAACGCCATGCTGGCCGGCGGCAAGGCGGCCGTGCGCAAGATCAAGCGCGCCCAGATCCTGCTTGCGGCCGATGCCGGCGCGCGTGACGAGGACATTGCTGCCCATGTCGGGGTCGGCGAATCGACGGTGTACCGGATCAAGCGGCGTTTTGTAGAGGGTAACGTCGAAGCGGCGCTGAGCGAAGAGCCGCGCCCTGGCGGCGAGCGCAAGCTCTCGGGCAAGGAAGAGGCACTGCTGGTGGCGACGGCCTGCGCCAAGCCACCGCAAGGGCGTGCACGCTGGACGCTGGAGTTGCTGAGCGAAAAGATCGTCGAACTCACCGATCACGCCAATGTGTCGCGCGAAACGGTGCGGCGCCGCCTGGCGGAAAATGATCTCAAGCCCTGGCGCCAGAAGATGTGGTGCATCCCGCAAGTCGATGGCACTTACGTGGCCCGCATGGAAGACGTGCTTGACCTGTATGCCGAAGCCGCCGATCCCCGGCACCCCGTCGTCTGCTTCGACGAAAGTCCCACGCAACTAATCGGAGAAGTTCGCGAACCCGTTCCTGCAAAGCCCGGCCAACTCGCGCGCTACGACTGCGAATATCGCCGTAACGGCACAGCGAACCTGTTCGTCTTCCTTGATGCCCACCAGCCTTGGCGCAAGGTCAAGGTGACGGAGCAGCGCACCTGCCGCGACTTCGCCGAATGCATGCGTGACCTGGTTGACCTGCACTATCCCCGGGCCGAAAAAATCCGCGTCGTGCTCGACAATCTGTCCACCCATACGCCGGGAGCGCTGTATGAAACCTTCACCGCGCCCGAAGCGCATCGCTTGCTGGGGCGCCTGGAATTTCATTACACGCCCAAGCATGCCAGCTGGCTCAACATGGTCGAGATCGAGATCGGCGTTTTACGCGGCCAATGCCTCGACCGCCGTATCGACAATGCCGAGCAGCTCACCCGCGAGATCGCGGCCTGGGAACAGCAACGCAATGCCGCCGGCGCGCGTATCAACTGGATGTTCACCACCGACCGCGCCCGAGCCAAACTGGCCCGGGCTTACCCACAGACGGCCAAGAAGTCATGATCCCTGTGCAGAGGTACTAGGAGCGAAAAAATGCCAATCAATCTAGCAAAATTGCAAGACGCAGGTTTTGAGCCGGCCGGGAAGTGGATATTGACGCAGCAAGGCCTTGGCCTCGATCTGAATGACGTGATCGGCAACAAAAAAGACGTGCTGTATGCCTTTGCAGTTGACGGCGCCCTCAGGTACGTGGGGAAGACGGCTTCGACTTTACGTTCGCGTTTGCAAGGTTATAAAACACCGCCAGCGACAGCCAATAGCGGCGCATCGACCAACATCAAGAATCATCAGAATATTATCGCTGCGCTGAAGCAAGGCAGTACCGTCGATATTTATGCGTTGCATGCCTTACCCTCACAGGAGCACTTTGGATTTTCTGTGAGTCTTGCCGCAGGGCTCGAAGGCAGTCTAATCAAGGATTTGACACCGTTGTGGAATGGGCGGGTGCTAACGCAAATCAGGGATGGCCTGATTCCCCAAAAAAACGCATCCGTCATCTCTCACAGCGCAGAAAAACCTGTGCGAAAAAGTACTTCCTTGCCTCGCAAGGCTGACGCGGGTATGCAGCACTATCCAACTGTAGGCGCGCTGTTCGACTTTGCGCGCAGCATAAAGGGCCAGACGCTCGAAACACTGGCTCGTGGACGGAAATTCACAGTGGAAGTTATTGGCACCACGCTGCAATACATGCCTGAAAAATCACACGCCGAGCGTCCTGAATCGCAGAAAACCCTCGCTTGCCTTTTAGCGCAGCTTGAAGAAACGAATTCATTTCAGATGTCGGATTATCAAAAAATTTCGTTCAACGCGTCCTACGACCTTGCCTTGATCAAGACCTGGCAACGGCGCAACACATAGGGGCCAAGCGGCATTGCCGTTAAGAGGGATCGCCTGGTCAGTTGCAGATAATGTTGGTTCGTGGCGATGGTTTTCGCTTTGTTGTTCCTTCGTACTTACGCGACCGTAACCGAAAATTGCCATCTATTGGGGGTGTAAGCCGGAACCGCCGAAAATTCCGTCCACGTCAGTGCTATGGTCGAGCACGCAGAATTCGGAAAAAATCGGGCGGTAAGCCAAGTTTCCGTTCCATTGCGCCCAAACACCAGTGTCGTTAAACAGGTGTTTCCCGACACTGGCCGCGTTTGGGTGCAAGTTCCCCTCTGTCCCAGGCAAACACTTGTGCGCAAAAGCATGTCGGATTGACGCAGTGTGGGGAAACCTTACCTGTAAGGTTTTACGTCGGAATTTTCGGCGGTTCCGGCTTACAACCCCTGATACGAGTGAGCTGCTACGTGTTTTCGGGTCACTGCCTGGACAAGTGTCTACCCCTGCCGAGGGGGAAAGTCCGGTCGTGACCAGGGTGTCCATGGACACGGGTAGACAGTCGGAAAGTGCTCTACGCGAGGTCATAGAGGCAAAAGATATGCTGATCGGCGTCTTGCGCACTCAGCTTGATGATCGGACCCGCGAGGCCCAGGACCTGCGCGCTCAGGTCGGCGGACTTTTGGAGTGGCGCCGGCCGGACACGGGCGCCCAGGGGGTAGACACGTCCCCCCAAGCGCCGGCCGTGGCCGCCTAGGATGTCACGCGCCGCGAGCTGACCCTCGGCGTAGTCGTCGCCGTCGGCGCCGCGTGCGCGGTGGCGTGGGCGAACGGCTACCGGCTTTGGTTCCTGTTGTAGTCGCAGTTGATCTTGCTGCTGCTCTTACGATTGCTTGCGACGACGAACGGCGGCAAGACCGGCAAAGCCTAGGCCAAGCAATGCCAAACTGCCTGGCTCTGGCACATTTGACGATTGCACATCAATGTTCGTCACAAAGAAGGGTGTTAATACTCCGTCTGAGAAATTCAACGTGTCGATATTGTTCCAGTTCAGCATAACATTCGTGTAATCAGTTTGATTTACGATATCACCGGTCCAGCTGTGCATGAGGTTTCCCATCAGCAACCCATCGATTGTTACACTTACCGTATCCCCAGTATTTAATGATACTGAATTGATGCCAAATGTTTGTCCAGCGGTTGCGCTGGTGAGACTTAGTAGTTCACCACCATTACTCCAAGCGGCGCCTAACGTAGTTGGCCCGACACTATATTCTGAACTAATTTCATTACCGATTTCATTAACCCAGCTGGCAGCGCCCGACTTACCGCCGTAATTAAATCCTTGATATCCCTGAGTAATGAAAGGCGAGTTGGAATTAACATCAGCGGCGAAACCAAATGGGGTAGCCATAGAAATGTTGCTAACAAATGATGCGGACACGATCGCAAACTTTAGAATGGTCTTCATTGGATCTTTCAGGGATTATAGTTGTGCACCGAAGTTAGCAAAAACCGTGCCTATTGCATAATTCCTTTACAAATCAGCAACTTACAAAAAAAAAATTAAAATTTCCTTGTGGTATGTAAAGAATTTCGACAGGGTTTTCCAAAAAGGCATAGGTTATTGCGCCTTCGGGTTCACGATTCCCAGGATGGTGGCACGAGACACGTTGTATTGACGCGCCAAAGCGCTGACGCTTTCTTCGGCGCCGTAACGCTTGATGATGGCGGCGCGCTGCTGTAGCGTCGTTTTCGGCTTGCGGCCCAGGGTTTTGCCCTCGCTCTTGGCGCGCGCTAGTCGGGGAGAACGCAGAATTCGGAAAAAATCGTACGTTAAGCTCAAAAGTAACTGTTCAGTCCCTATGACACCCCGGTAAAAATTTTTTACTTCTGAGCCTCTTGCAAAACTCATCGCGCTGGAGGATTTAATCGCCGGAACCGGCAAGATGGAGGGGGGTGGGCGCCCATTTCTGGCATGATGTAGTTTCTGAATCAACATCACAACGCCCACCAAATGAACGCTACCGGACCCGACCTGATTCTGCAACGATGGAATGTGATTCAGTACGATTTGATTCCCATTTTGGCGCATGAGCTCGGTGGTCTGACGCCAAAGCTCAAGCAGGTCATTTACACGCTCGAGTGGGTCAGGATCGAGGAGTTCGTAGCGTCCTCATGGTGTGGTATCGGTCGCCCGCCGCTTGAGCGCGCGTGGCTGGCGAATGCGTTTGTCGCCAAGTAGCTTTCCCACAGAAACAGGCTATTAACAGCGGCAAAGCCGGGAACGAGCCGGGGAGTCAGTATTAAGAAAGGCATCTAAATTATGAAATTACGTGTGGAAACAATGCGGACGGCATCTCCAATAAATACGGCGCGTATCGGTGCGCACCGTGATCGTTAGGCGAGTATCAGGGGAGGGGGCGGTAAAAAGGTGGGCGGTACTCAACGGAAACCGGCATGGAGCATCGCCCTTGCTATGCCTAACCAAAAAAGAGCGCAGGCAGGGGGAACGAAAAGTGTGGCGCGCCGAAGTACAGGACCGGCCTGTGTCATTCGATGTAACGCTAACCCGTAACTTCTCGCGTGCGCGCGCGATGGGGTAGGGCGATTCAAAAGTCTGGACGGCGCGGCGGCGGACACCACCTGTACTCCCACGCACAGATTATTTCCTCCCACGCGAAACAATCAAATTAGCAATTGAAGATGAACGGCGAAAAGAGGCCAGCCAAGTAACATTCAAGCGCAAATTTTTGGGGGGGTAGGTGGGGGGGTACAGCGAAAATGAGAGAGGTCTCATAGGGGCGGTGGCGGAAGCGGTGAGATTCGAACTCACGAAGGGCTCACACCCTCGCCAGTTTTCAAGACTGGTGCCTTCAACCGCTCGGCCACGCTTCCTGTCAGGCCCGCATTATGCCATTGTTTTTTTGCCGGCGGCCGGCTTCGTGATGCTGGTTTGCCATGCGTTGAGAATCTGCGGACTGCAGCTTGGCGGGCGTGCGCGCTGTCGTGCAATTCTGCGAATGCCGCGGCGCCGGCGATACCGGTGATTGTGCGGCATCAACGCAGACCCCATGTCGGTCGCGCTTTGGTGAACAATCGATACGCCAACGACTCCAACGGTGTTTTGGAGCCTGTCATGCAAGACGACCACGAATCTTCCCCGTCGCGAGCGGACCAGAACGACCTTTCGCAAAAATCATCTGTCGCATCCTCTGCTTCGTCGAATGCAGTACCGCCGGCGCCTGCGTCGTCAACAACGCGCAGTCCCGGTGACAACGCGCCAGCCGGCACTGTCGGCACCGGAGAGGATGTCTGTGCCCGATGCGCAGGCACAGGCAAGCTCGAAGGCGACCGCGACTGTCCGGACTGCGAGGGAACCGGTACCGTCATACAGGGTATCGGCGGCGGCTGAAACGCTACAGTGCCGCCCGCACCACCGCTTGAGCACAACAGGCCGCAAGCGGGTCGGGCGGCATGGTGCCAGCATCCGGTCGCACGGAACGGTCGGATCCGATTACGCTGATGTATTGTTTTGTTGATACCAAAAGGAATGTCGATGAATGACCAAGATAAAGCAATTGACGGTACGTCGCCCGGCGCAAAGCTGACGGCAGCCGAACGCAAGGCGCTGATCGAGGCGGAAAAAGCACGCGTCGACCAGGAGGAGGCGCTCGATGACGTACGTGCCGAGCAGCAGATGCTTGAAGGAGCCGTCGATACCGACATGTCGGTGCGGCGGATGGAACGGGAGAGAAGCCGCGACCAGGACGAGCCGGACGACCAGCTCGACTTGCAGGACCCGGTGTCGCCGAAAGGGATCTGAGGTTTGGGTCGGCCTGGATGGGGCGTCAGTGACAGCCGGCCGAGGAATTTTTTTTGCGGGTTGCCTAAAGTTTTGCCGGCGCCTGCCGTCAACGAGCCAGACATGGGCAAATGAGAAAACGCACGAATTTATTTTCACTACAGGCCTAAAGTTTTCAGCCTTGCTGCCGTTACCGGCTTAGACGAGCAGGAAAGCAACCGGAAACGCTGAAAATTTTTTTAGCAGGGCCCTAAAGTTGCGCAATTAGCCGCCGTTAAAGGGTCAGAAGGGCAGTTTGTTATGCGGTTGGTTGTATCGAAGCCACGAATTGAACTGGTTATTTGACGGTTTAGTCCCGTTTGGTGTGCGTCGATGGAAGTTTTGATAAATAAATTCGGGTGAATTTACCCGATGCGCGGGGTGGGAAAGTCGTGTTGTGATGCGA
The DNA here is from genome assembly GCA_025356535.1 of Herminiimonas sp. Lineage (GTDB taxonomy): Bacteria > Pseudomonadota > Gammaproteobacteria > Burkholderiales > Burkholderiaceae_D > JANXSS01. Next base: position 3,385 of record JANXSS010000093.1, on the reverse strand, counting down.
CAATAATTTTCCAAATCGGCCCGCAAGCCAGTAACGACGCCATTCCTCTGGCTTCGGTAGCATTGCCGCTTGACGTCTGTAAGACAGACGCCTACAAGCGGCACGTCGTCGTTCCGACGTAAAATATCGTCATTGCTCCATTTCACTGAGTAAATGTTTCTTCCAGAATACGTTCACTGGCCAAGCACATTGCGGCCAGCATCGAACAGGAAGGACACCAAGATGAATACGAACGCAATGGTTGCTGAAATTCGTGATGCCAATCTGGGCTACCTGATGCTGGCCCAACAAATGGTGCGTGCCGACAAGCCGACTGCGATTTTTCGTCTTGGCATCAGCAGCGAGATCGCCGAGCTGATCGACGGCCTGAACAACTCCCAGATCCTGAAACTGGCCGGCACCAACATGATGCTGGCGCGCTTTCGCTTCGACGACGGCGCGATCCTCGGCATGCTCACCAATAACAGCAAGGACCGTTCGCTGGCGCAATCGCATGCGGCAATCCTGATGGCCGGGCATCCCGCCGAAGAAATCGCCTGATTGGCCGATCGTCGTACGGTTGCAGTTTCATCAACACAGCAGGGGTGTCGAGATCATGGCCAAGAAAAGCGTCGTTACGGAATCCAACGAGATACAGCTGGCAATCGAGCTGATCAACCTGGGCGCACGACTGCAGCTGCTGGAGTCGGAAACCTCGCTCTCGCGGGAACGGCTGCTCAAGCTCTACAAGGAATTGAAGGGTGTCTCGCCACCGAAGGGCATGCTGCCGTTTTCGACCGACTGGTTCATCACCTGGCAGCCGAACGTGCATTCTTCGCTGTTCATCGGCATCCACCGCTACCTGGTCACGCATGCGCATGTCTCGGGCATCACGGCGATCATGAAAGCCTATCAACTCTATCTCGAACAGGTCGGCGTGCGGCCGGACGAAGAGCCGGTGCTGTCGCTGACCCGCGCCTGGACGCTGGTGCGTTTTGTCGAGAGCAAGATGCTTGCGACGACCTGCTGCAAGACCTGCGCCGGCCAGTTCATCGTGCATCAGCTGGACCTGAACGATGACTACACCTGCGGCCTGTGCCATCTGCCTTCCCGCGCCGGCAAGACCCGCAAGGCGCGCGAGGAAGCCGCCGCCGCCGCCGTTTCTGCTTCTGCTTCGGCCGCAGCCGGCGCCACCGTACAACTCGCCAATGCCGTTGCCTGATGCCCGCCCGTGCAGGACGCGCTACGCGCCGCTGCAGGCAGGCCTGAGCCGCCGCCTCGGTGCGATGCTTGCGTAGGGTATTGCACTGGCGCGGCTGGCAAACGCCGGCGCTCCAGGCGCTGGCAATCCAGCTCGTCGCTGCGTTGATCGTCTACTGCAGCGCCACCTTTCTGCTTCCCTTTACTACACTGGCTTTCTCGCTCGGCCATGCGGCCATGCTGCAGGGCGCGCTTGCCGCACTGCTGTCGGCCTGGCGCCGCATGCCGCGCTGGTGGCTGCCGATCCAGCTGCTGTTTCCGCTGGCGCTGCTGGCAACGCTGGGCATGCAATTGCCGCCGGTGCTGTTTTTGCTCGGTTTCGTTTTTTTGCTGGCGCTTTACTGGAGCACCTTTCGCACCCAGGTGCCGTTCTATCCTTCCGGGCCGGCGGTCTGGCGCTCGGTGCTGGCGCAACTGCCCGCGCCTGCTGCGCCCGGCACTGCAACGCCGCTGCGCTTCATCGATATCGGCAGTGGCCTGGGCGGCCTGGTGCTGTCGCTGGCAGCCGCACGCCCCGATGGCAGATTCACCGGCATCGAAGTCGCACCGCTGCCGTGGCTGGTTGCCCGCCTGCGCGCACGCATCACGAACAGTTCCGCCTGCTTCGTCCGGGGCGATTACGGCGCGCTGGACTTTTCACGATTCGACGTGATTTTTGCTTACCTGTCGCCGGCCGCCATGCCGGCCTTGTGGCAAAAAGTACAACGTGAAATGCGTCCCGGCACGCTGCTGCTGAGTCATGAATTTCTCATCCCTGATCAAGCGCCCCACATAACTGTCTTACCCGATCCACAGGGGCCGAATCTATACGGCTGGCGGCGCTAAATATGTTTCGTAGATGTAACATTCTCTGATACTCTTTCTTACGTTCTACCGGATGGCGCCGTAGCCACTTCGAGTGCCCCGGAACCCGCGAACACGGGTTGAAGCCGGCGCGACGTTACCGGCCGGCGCTTCCTGCCACTGTCACGCAGAGTGCCTGCAGTGCCTGATTTTTTACCAAGACGGAGTACGCACGCTTGCTAGTCATCGTTGGTTACATCATCGTCTGTGCGTCTGTCTTCGGTGGCTTTGCGATGGCCGGCGGCCACCTCGCCGCACTGTTCCAGCCGCTGGAGTTGCTGATGATCGGCGGCGCAGCCCTCGGCGCTTTTTTTGTCGGTAACAACGGCAAGTCGATCAAGGCGACCATCCAGGCGATGCCGTCGCTGTTCAAGGGCTCGCGCTTCAACCGCGCCCTGTACATGGAATTGATGACGCTGCTCTTCGAGATCCTCAGCAAGGTCAGGAAAGAAGGCCTGATGTCGATCGAGGGCGACATCGAAAATGCGCATGACAGCCCGATCTTCTCGAAGTATCCGGCAGTGCTGGCGGACCATCACATCATCGAATTCATCACCGACTACCTGCGCCTGATGGTGTCGGGGAACATGGACGCCTTCCAGATCGAGAACCTGATGGACAACGAGATCGAGACCCATCATGCCGAGGGCGAGATACCGGTGCACTGCGTGGCAAAACTCGGCGACGGCCTGCCGGCGTTCGGCATCGTGGCCGCCGTCATGGGCGTGGTCCACACGATGGAGTCGGTCGGCCTGCCGCCGTCGGAGCTGGGCATGCTGATTGCGCATGCGCTGGTTGGCACCTTCCTCGGCATCCTTCTGGCCTACGGTTTCGTCGGGCCGCTGTCGAGCCTGCTAGAGCAGAAGCTGCATGAATCCTCGAAGATGTTCCAGTGCGTCAAAGTCACGCTGCTGGCCAGCCTGAACGGCTATGCGCCGGCGCTGGCCGTCGAGTTCGGCCGCAAGGTCCTGTTCTCGACCGAGCGGCCGTCGTTTTCCGAACTGGAAGAACACATCAAGCAATCGAAATCGAAATGATCCAGCGCAGCCAGCCTGATACCGGAGACGCGCATGGCTGATGAAGGCCTGCGCCCGATCATCGTCAAGCGCATCAAGAAGGGCGGCGGCGGCCATCATGGCGGCGCCTGGAAGATCGCCTATGCCGACTTCGTCACCGCGATGATGGCGTTCTTCCTGCTGATGTGGCTGCTTGGCTCGACCTCCAAGGGCGACATGTCGGGCATCGCCGAATACTTCAAGACGCCGCTGAAGGTGGCCATGCAGGGCGGCTCCGGCAGCGGCGA
>JANXSS010000072.1 GCA_025356535.1 Herminiimonas sp. | reverse complement strand
ATCATGTGCTCCGGAAAACGCAATGCGCTTCAAATCGGTATCCGGATTGATTTTCGCCGCCAGCATGTAGGAGCGCGGCATCAGGTGGCCCGAAGTCGAGGATTCGGAGCCGAAGGTGAAGGTCTTGCCCTTCAGGTCCGCCAGCGACCTGATCGACTTGTCGGTGGTAATGAAGACCGACTTGAATTTCTCGTCTTCCTCGCGCTGCACGATCGGAATCACCTTGCCGCCGCTGCGCGCCTTGGCCTGCACGAAAGTGAAGCCGCCGAACCAGACCATGTCGAGCTTGTTGTTGATCAGGCCCTCCACCGATGCGGCGTAGTCGGTGACCGGCGTGAATTCGACCTTCATGCCGAGCTTTTTTTCCAGGTAGTCGCCAAGCGGCTTGAACTTGCGCTGCAGTTCGGTCGGCGACTCGTCGGGAATGGCCGACACCCGCAGCACCTGCTGCGCATGGACCAGGCCAGTGCAGGCCAGCAGCAGGGCGCCGGCGGCGCAGGCGATCAGACGTTTGACAGGATGCTGAAGGGACGAACTGTTCAAGAAAAACCTCTCGATGCGGTGGATGAAAATGCAGGGCGGCGCGTCATGGCTGACGGCGAAGTATGCGGCAAATCAGGTTTTGCTGCGGGCACGGCTGCGATCAATGCGAATCGACTATCATAGCAAAAAACGCAACGCATGCCCGCCGGCGCACCGTCGATCCGCCGACCCATAATCCTCCTTCTACCGAGCTCGCCAACCATGCAACAGGACGGCTTCATCCAGCTTCACGCCCACAACGGCCTGGCGGTGCGTGCAGAACTGCAGGCGGGCCTTTCTGCGCCGCAGGCACACACTTCGCCCAAGTATCTCTACGACGCGCTCGGATCGAAACTCTTCGAGGCCATCTGCGCGTTGCCTGAGTACTATCCCACGCGCACCGAAGCGGCGATCTTCGACACGTTCGGCGCGCAGATCGCCGCTTCGGTCGGCAGCGGCTGCACGCTCATCGACCTCGGCGCCGGCAATTGCGCCAAGGCAGCGCGCCTGTTTCCGAGCCTGCGTCCGGCGCAGTACGTGCCGGTGGACATTTCCATCGATTTTCTGCGCGATACGGTGGCCAGCCTGCAGCAGCGTTTCCTCGAGGTCGACATGCTCGGCGTGGGGATGGATTTTTCCGAGAGCCTCGACCTGCCGGCGGCCGTCTCCAGCGAGCGGCGCCTGTTTTTCTACCCCGGCTCGTCGATCGGCAACTACACGCCCGGGCAGGCGCTGGCCTATCTCCAGCGCATCCGCGCCGCATGCGGCGGCGACGACAGCGCGCGCAGGGGCGAAGGCGGCCTGCTGATCGGCGTCGATTTGGTCAAGGACCATGCGCTGCTCGATGCGGCCTACGACGATGCGCTTGGCGTCACGGCGGCCTTCAACCTGAGCATGCTGCGCCATCTGAATTTGTTGCTCGACGCCGATTTCGACGTGCGCCAGTGGCAGCACCGCGGCTTCTTCAATGCCGCCGAGAGCCGGGTCGAAATGCACCTCGAGGCGCGCCTGCCGGTGACCGTCACCTGGCCGGGCGGCAGCCGCGCTTTTGCCCAAGGCGAGCGCATCCATACCGAAAGCAGCTACAAGTACACCCGCCAGGGCTTTGCGTCGCTGCTGGAGCGGGCCGGCTTCGAGGTGCGGCATTGCTGGACCGATCCGCAGCAGTGGTTCATGGTCTGCCACGCACGCGTGGCCGTCGGCGGCGCAACCCTGCCCGGTGCGATCGACACACGGGAGCCGGGCCGATGAATGCGCCAGCCGACCTGCAATCGCTGCGCGAGCCGCTGACCGGCCCGCTGCGCGCCTTCGAAGCCGTGCGCGCGCACACCCTGCGCCTGGTGGCAGACCTGTCCGCCGAAGACTGCTGCGTGCAATCGATGGCCGACGCCAGCCCGGCGAAATGGCATCTTGCGCACACCACCTGGTTTTTCGAAACCTTCATCCTGGAGCGTTTCGAGCCGGATTTCACGCCGCATCATCCGGCCTTCCGGATGCTGTTCAACTCCTACTACAACGGCGTCGGCGAACGGCATGCACGGGCGCAGCGGGGCCACCTGACGCGGCCCGCGCATGCCGAGGTGCTGGCCTATCGCGCCGACATCGACCGGCGCATGGTCGCATTGCTGGCAGCGGCCGGCAATGCAGCCGCGCCCGCCGCTGCGAACGCCCAGGCGGTGGCGGGGCTGGTCGTGCTCGGGCTGCAGCATGAGCAGCAGCACCAGGAACTGATCGTCACCGACATCCTGCACCTGCTGTCGACGAACCCGCTGCAACCGGCGATGTGGCAATCGCCCGCTGCAGCGGCAACCGCCGCGCCCGTGGCATCGCTTGACGCGCTGACCTGGCATGGCTTCGATGCCGGCATCGTCGACATCGGCCATGCGGGCGACGGCTTTTGTTTTGACAACGAGACGCCGCGCCATCGGCAATTCACCGAGGCCTACGCGCTTGCGTCACGACTGGTGACCAATGGCGAGTACCGCGAATTCATCGAAGATGGCGGCTATCGCGATCCTGCGCTGTGGATGTCCGAGGGCTGGGACTGGGTCTGCGCGAACCGGCTGGAGCAGCCGCTCTACTGGCGTCACGATGCGGCGGCCGGCTGGCAGGTATTCGGCCTGCATGGCCTGCAGCGGCTCGATCCCCATGCAGCCGTGTCGCAGGTCTCGCTCTATGAAGCCGATGCCTATGCACGCTGGGCCGGTGCGCGCCTGCCGACCGAAGCCGAGTGGGAAGCGGCCGCCACCGCCGATGGCGGCAACGCGGGGCTGTCGCAGCTCTTCGACACCTGCTGGCAGTGGACCAGCAGCAGCTACGCCGCCTATCCCGGCTATGCGCCGGCGGCCGGCGCACTGGGCGAATACAACGGCAAGTTCATGATCAACCAGTACGTGCTGCGCGGCGGTTCGTGCGCCACGCCGGCGGCGCATTGCCGTCCGACCTACCGCAACTTCTTTGCGGCGAATGCACGCTGGCAGTTCAGCGGCATCCGCCTGGCGCGTTCGTTGCCGAGGCGTTAGGCCGACGCAGCAGGCCGCCCCGTCAAGCCGCCCCCTCAATCCGCCCCGTCAACCCGACACGTCAACCCGACACGTCAACCCGACACGTCAACCCGACACGTCAACCCGACACGTCAAACCGACACGTCAAGCCGACACGTGCACCTTGCCGGTGCCGGCACGCATCTCGCCGATCACCGCTGCATCGTGAAACCCGCCCTGCGCAAACAGCGCCAGGACAGCATCGACGGCGTCCGGATCGCACGACACCAGCAAGCCGCCCGAGGTCTGCGGGTCGGTCAGCAGCATTTGCTGCACCGGCGTGATGGCGTCGTCCAGCACCACGTCGTGCCCGTAGCCGCCCCAGTTGCGGCCCGACGCGCCGGTAATGAATCCCTGCTCGGCCAGCGCCTGCACCTGCGGCAACAGCGGTACCTGCGCCATGCGCAACTGCCCATCGAGTTTTGCGCCGCGCGCCAGTTCGAGCAGATGCCCGAGCAGGCCGAAACCGGTGACGTCGGTCAGGGCATGCACGCCAGCCAGTTCCGAGAGCGCCTTGCCCGGCTTGTTGAGCTTGGTCGCGTTGGCGATCATCGACGCATAGCCGTCGGCGTCGAGTGCCTCTTTTTTCAGCGCCGCCGAGAGGATGCCGACGCCGATCGGCTTGCCCAGGATAAGCTTGTCGCCGGCGCGTGCATCGGCATTGCGCTTGACCTTCGACGGATGCACCAGCCCCAGCACCACCAGGCCATAGATCGGCTCGACCGAATCGATGGTGTGGCCGCCGGCAATCGGAATGCCGGCTTCGGCGCAGATCGACTCGCCGCCGCGGATGATCTGGCCGATCACTTCCACCGGCAGCTTGTCGATCGGCATGCCCACCAGCGCCAGCGCCATGATCGGCGTGCCGCCCATCGCATACACGTCGGAAATCGCATTGGTGGCGGCAATGCGGCCGAAGTCATAAGGATCGTCGACGATCGGCATGAAGAAGTCGGTGGTCGCAATCAGCGCCTGTTCATCGTTCAGGCGGTAGACGGCGGCATCGTCGGCGGTCTCGATGCCGACCATCAGTTCCTTCGGTACCGGAAAGCCGCTTGAATTCTTCAGTATCTCGGCCAGCACGCCGGGCGCGATCTTGCAGCCGCAGCCGCCGCCGTGTGAAAACGAAGTGAGCCTGATTTTTTGTTCTGCCGGTGCGTTCATTGGATTCCTGTGGGTTGCTTTGAATGTGACAGGCAATTATCGACCAGTTCGACAACCGCCGCTCTTTCCCGCGCCGGCGCAAACAGCGGCGCGCGTCGTTCGCACTGCCGGCGCAGCAGTGCATAGAAGGCCGGATCGGTGGCGGCGCGGTCGATCATGCGGGCGAGCACCGCACTGTCGCCCAACGGAAAATAGCCGCCATAGTCGGGTCCCAGCATGCCGCGGTTGCCGGGGATGTCGGAGGCCAGCACCGGCACGCCCGAGGTGACGGCCTCGATGATGACGTTGGCGCCGCCTTCCATGCGCGAACTGATCACCATCAGGGCGCTGCGTTTCAAGCACTGGCGCGTCTGCGGCTGGGGCAGGGCGCCACGCCATGCATAGCGGCCGATCGCCGCCTGCGTCTGCTGCGCCAGCTCGCCCAGGGCTGGTTCGAGCGCGGCGCCCACGTGCAGCAGGCGCACGCCCGGCGTCGTCACCAGCGCGGCAGCCTGCATGTAGGTCTGCGGGTCTTTTTCGGCCCGCAGGTGGCCGATCATGATGACGCTGAAGCTGCGCGCCCGCGCAGAACGTTCATGCGGCTGCAGGGACGCTGCCGACTGATAGATCACCTGCGTCTTCTTGCGCAGCGCCGGCGGCAGCGCCAGCAGTCCGGCCTCCTGCAAGACGACGATGCGCGTTGCCAGATGCAGCGAGCGCTGTGCCGCGGGGTCGCTGTCGATGTCGCGATACAGGTCGGTGCCGGTCAGCACCAGCACGAGCGGACGTTTCGGAAACGCTGCGGCGAAGGCCGCAATGGCCGGCGCGGAACGGCGCGCATGCAGGGCGATCATCAACGCCGGCGCGGCATCGGTCTGCGCCTGCCAGGCGGTCATGCAGGCAACCCGGTAATCGACCCGCAGGAACTGCTGCCAGCGTCGCGCCGTCTGCCAGTTGCCGTTGTTGGCTTTTGCCAGCGCCGGGCCGATAATGGCAATGTAGGATTTGATCAACTGCACCTGCCCTGAGCTTTACGTCCGGCACCTTGTCCGATGCCGCCGATTCCTGCATTGATGGATGCGTCGTCTGCCTGTGCGCAGCGGTGCGCCGTTTGCGCGTCCATGAAACCGATCGAGCCGATGACTTTTTCCTTCCGCCGTGCCAACCCGGTCGAGCTTGCCGCCGCACTGCAGGAAGCACGTGTGCGCACCATGACCCTGTTCGATTGCCTTGCAGCGGTCGGCCTGGACGTGCCGGCCAACGTGCCGCTTCTCTCGACCATCAATCCGCCGCTGTGGGAACTGGGCCACCTGGCATGGTTCGCCGAATGGTACGTGCTGCGCGAAGCCGAGTCGAGCGACCCCGCCAGCGCGCTGCGCAATTCGCTGCTGACCAAGGGCGACGACTGGTTCGACTCTAACACGGTGCCGCATCGCCAGCGCTGGAGCCTGGGCTTGCCCGGCAGCGGCGCGCTGCAGACCTATTGCAGGGAAGTGCATGACCGCGTGCTCGACCGCCTCTCGCGCGCCGCCGGCGACAATGCGGCGCTGTATCCGTATCGACTGATCCTGGCGCATGAAGACATGCATGCCGACGCCTTCGCCTATACCTTGCAGACGCTGCGGGTGGCGCCGCCGGCCTGGCTCGCAGCGCTCGGCACGCCGGCCTGGGCGCAGTCCGAAATCCGGCTTCCCGGCGGCACGATCACCCTTGGCACGACGTCCGCAGAACCCGGCTTCAGCTTCGACAATGAACGCACCGCACATGCCGTGCGCCTGCCGGCTTTTGCCATCGATGCGACGCTGGTATCGAACGCGCAGTACCGCGAGTTCATCGCCGATGGTGGCTACCAGAATCCGGCCTTCTGGACGCCCGGCGGACGCAGCTGGCTCATGGAGCAGGAATGCGGCGCGCCGCGCGCCTGGCTGCGCGACGGCAATCGCTGGCTGTGCGAACGCTTCGACCGCCAGGTCAGCCTGGCCGCCAACGAGCCGGTGCGCCATGTCAGCCTGTATGAGGCGCAGGCCTACTGCACCTGGGCGCAACGGCGCCTGCCATCGGAAGCCGAATGGGAAATGGCGGCCCGCGCCGGCCATCCGGCGTTTCACTGGGGCGATCTGTGGGAGTGGACGTCCTCGCCATTCGAGGCGTATCCGGACTTTGCAGCCGACGCCTACCGTGAATATTCGGCGCCCTGGTTCGGCACCCATCAGAGCGTGCGCGGCGCCTCCTTCGTCACGCCGGCGCGCATGAAGTCGGCGCACTACCGCAATTTCTACGAGCCCAAACGCAACGACATGTTCATCGGCTTTCGGACCTGCGCGTTGTAGAAGCGCAGCGTCCCGGAGTACATCGCAGGCATCTGCCGCAGCCCAAAGAAAAAGACCGCCGAGGCGGTCTTTATTTTCAGCGACAGCCGTTTTGCGGCCATCTGCGATTGACGCAGGCGACCGCAAACGCAGTCTTTGCAAGCAACCGGATTAACGGTCCGAAAACGAGCGGCGTGCGCCGGTGTCGCCGGTACGCGGACCCTTGTTGAAGCTGCTGCCTTCGCGGCGCGGTGCGGCGCCCGGCTTGCTGAAGGTGCGTGGCGCCGACTTGCCTGGCGCGGCGCTGCGGGCATCGCCCGGTTTCCAGCCGCCCGGCTTGTGGCTCGGACGCGCGGCCGATGCGGTGCGCTTCGGCTCGAAGCCCTCGATCACGTCGACCGGGATCAACTGCTTGGTGAAACGCTCGATGCGCTTGACGTTCATGCCTTCCGCATGATTGACCAGCGAGATCGCCAGGCCGTTGCGACCGGCACGGCCGGTACGACCGATGCGGTGGACATAATCTTCCGGAAATTTCGGCAGATCGTAGTTCACCACGTGGGTGATGGCCGGCACGTCGATGCCGCGGGCGGCAACGTCGGTTGCAACCAGAACACGGACCTGGCCGCGACGCATGCTGTCCAAGGTACGGTTACGTGCGCCCTGATGCATGTCGCCATGCAGTGCGGCGGCCGCGAAACCGGCGATGTTCAGGCGGTCGGCAATGGTGTCGGCGTCACGCTTGGTGGCGGTGAAGACGACTGCCTGGTCCATCGTTTCGTCGCGCAGGATGTGGTCGAGCAGGCGATTCTTGTGCGACAGGTCGTCGACGAAATGCACGCGCTGCTGGATGTTCTCATGCTTGTTGGTCGAGCCGGCGATCTGGATGACCATCGGGTCCTTGGTGATGCGCTGTGCCATGTTGCCGACGACGCCGTCGAGCGTTGCCGAAAACAGCATGGTCTGGCGCGATGCCGGCGTGGCAGCGACGATCTTTTCGATGTCGTCGATGAAACCCATGTCGAGCATGCGGTCGGCTTCATCGAGCACCAGGATTTCGAGTTGCGAGAAATCGATCTTGCCGGACTCCATGTGGTCGATCAGGCGGCCCGGCGTGGCAACCAGGATTTCAGGATTCTTTGCCAGCAGTTGCATCTGCTTCGGGTAAGGCATGCCGCCCAGGATCGAGACAGCCTTGACGCGGCGCATAAAGGAGCCGTACTTGTCGGTTGCCGTGGTCACTTGCAGTGCCAGTTCGCGGGTCGGTGTCAGCACCAGCATCTTTGGCTGGGCGGCCTTGAAACGCGGGCGCTCGCCGCGCGAACGGGCAGACTGCGCTTCCTGGTTTGCGGTGCGACCGGCGTCGGTCAATGGCGCGTCGCCGGCGAGTGCAAACTTGTGCAGAGCCGGCAGCATGAAGGCGGCGGTCTTGCCCGAACCGGTCTGCGACGACACCAGCAGGTCGCGTCCGGCGATGGCGGCAGGCACGGCCTGTTCCTGCACCGACGTCGGTGCGGTGTAACCGGATTCAGTCAGTGCTTTCAGGACGGACGCGTGTAAGCCGAGTGCTTCAAAAGTCATTTGATTTTCTTTCGTAATATCAGCGCTTCGCCGCATCGAATGCGATGCAGGCGAGCGAAAAAAAGGCAACGCCAACCAACGAAACAGCTAAGAAAACTCAGAGAGATTTCGGCACAGAAAGCTTTGCGCCGGGAAGGTGTCCGAAGATCGACACCAGAAGGCGGGAGGCTTTATCGTTAATGCGAAGGGTTTGCGATGCTGCTTGAAGCCGCTGCATGGTGCAGCGACAAAGAAAGATGATACCCTTGCGCAGGGTTGCCTGTCTACCTTTTTTTGCAGTGCAGCGTAGAATGCGCGGCGGTTTTCCGTGGATTCTACGCTGCACCGGTTCCTACTCGCCGATGCCGCCCACGACCTGGGAGAAACCGCCGTCGACATAGGTGATTTCGCCGGTGATGCCGCCGGCCAGGTCCGACAGCAGGAACGCCGCCGCATTGCCGACGTCTTCCAGCGTGACGTTGCGGCGCAGGGGCGCATTGGCCTTGACGAAATTGAGGATCTTGCTGAAATCCTTGATGCCGCTTGCCGCCAGAGTCTTGATGGGGCCGGCGGAAATGCCGTTGACGCGGATGCCCCTGGGGCCAAGCGACTCGGCCAGGTAGCGCACCGACGCCTCCAGGGAGGCTTTCGCCAGACCCATCGTGTTGTAGTTCGGCAGCGAGCGCACCGCGCCCAGGTAGGTCAGCGTCAGCAGTGCCGCATTGGGTGTGAGCATCGGCAGGGCGGCCTTTGCCATTGCCGGGAAGCTGTAGGCGGAAATATCGTGTGCGATGCGGAAGCTCTCGCGCGACAGGCCGTCGAGAAAATCGCCGGCGATCGCCTCGCGGGGTGCGAAGCCGATGGCATGCACGATGCCGTCGAACTGCGGCCAGGACGCGCCGAGGCCGGCAAACAGGGCGGCGATCTGCTCGTCGCTGCCGACATCGCAATCGAAGATCAGCTTGCTGTCGAAATTGCCGGCAAACTCGGTGATGCGCTCCTTGAAGCGCTCGCCGACATACGTGAAGGCCAGTTCGGCGCCTTCGCGATGGCAGGCCTGCGCGATGCCATAGGCGATCGACCGGTTCGACAGGACACCGGTGATCAGGATTTTCTTACCTTGCAAAAATGCCATTGCGAACTCCGTGTGCGGTGACGCAGCATGTCAAATGCACCTGCGGTGCCGGCATTGTAGAGGCGCGTGCCGCGCAGGGCAACGCGTCAGGTGCGGGATTTTTTCGCGGTGCGCTCGGCGGCCACGACCTGCTTGTGGCCGACCTGGCGCACGGCAACCGCTTTGCCGCGCGCGGTGCGCCCACCATTGCCGACGGCCACCGCGGCGACGCGCCGGCCCGGCGCGGCGGCAACGCGCCGATGGCCGCCGCCCGTTCTGGCGGTCGCTGTTGCCAGCCGATACGGAACCTGCAGCAGCAGGCGCTGGCCGGCAACCAGCTTGTCCTGCTGCAGGTTGTTCCACGTCCTGATCTGCGCCACGCTGACCTGGTTGCGCGCGGCGATTGCGGCAAGCGTATCGCGCCGGCCCGCCTTGACGAAAATCTTGCGCGTATCCAGCACGTCCGGCTCCATCGTCATCACGGCGCGGTCGGCAACCTCGGGTGCGATATCCTTTTCACCGGCGGCGTCGGACTTCGGCACCAGGATCGTCGAGCCTTCCTTCAGGCGCATGCGCGGCGGTATGTGGTTGACTTCCCGCAGCAGCTCCGGCGTCGTGCCAAGGCGTGCTGCCAGCGTCTCGATGCGCTCGCGGGTATTGCTGACGGTGTGGGCGGTCCATGACGACAGGGCCTGTCCCCATTTCGCCAGGTTCTCGCGAAACTTCGCCGCATTGTTTTGCGGCAGAAGAATCTGCGTATTGCTGCTGCCGGTAATCACCGGCCGGTTGAACTGGGGATTCAGGGCGCGGAATTCATCGAGCGAGAGTTCGGCCAGTTGCGCCGCCACCTTCACATCGATGTCGCGGGTCTTGCCGATGGCGACGAAATACGGCTGGTTGTCCACCTTCGGCAGCGCCAGACCATACATCTGCGGCGCGGCGATGATGTTCTTGACCGCCTGCAGCTTCGGCACGTAATTGCGGGTCTCGGCCGGCATCAGCGCCGACAGGCTGTTGAAATCGGTCGGCAGGCCGGCTGCCCCGTTCTTCGCAATGGCCCGCTGCACCGAGCCTTCGCCCCAGTTGTAGGCGGCCAGCGCCAGCTGCCAGTCGCCGAACATGCCGTAGAGCTTCTGCAGATAGGTCAGCGCCGCATCGGTCGAGGCCAGCACGTCGCGCCGCTCGTCCTTGAACATGTTCTGCTTGAGCTTGAAGTCCAGGCCGGTCGATGGAATGAACTGCCACATGCCGGCTGCCTTGGCGCTCGAATAGGCTTGCGGATTGAAGGCCGATTCGATGAACGGCAGCAGCGCCAGTTCGGTCGGCATGTTGCGCTTTTCAAGCTCGACGACCACATGGAACAGGTAGCGCGAGGCGCGCGTGGTGGTGCGCTGTATGTAGTCGGGACGGGCGGCATACCAGGCCGTCTGTGACTCGACCAGCGGATTGATCAGGTCGGGAATGGCAAAACCCTTGCGGATGCGGCCCCAGACATCGACTTCGTCCATCGACAGGACGATTGCGGACGGATCGTAGTTCGGATCGAAGACGTTTTCACTGCCAGTCGTCTTCCCCCATGTATAAGAAGGCAGGGAAAGATCGTTTGCCTGCGCAGCCGGGGCGCGCAGCAGCAGCACGGTCGATACGGACAGTGCGGCGGCAAGTAACAGGGTGGTGCGTCGGACCAGATGCATGAATTCTCGCTTGTATTGATACCGGCATGGCCGACTCGCCGGTAGTCAGCATAATCGTGGAGTGTAGGGACGAGGGTTTTGCTGCGTCAAGAACATTTACTAGGCAAAACGTCTTAACGATCAAAAACCGGTGTGCATTTGTCAATCTTCGATGCGGCGGTCGGGTAACCGCCATTGTCGTGTCTGCCTGGCGCTGTCGTTCTGACAATGGCCAGAATTTAGCGGTATGTGTTTTTCCATGCGCGTAAGGCAGCGAATGCGGCAATCGGTTCCTCACCGTCAACAAGATTCTCGGCAACCAGGCGTGCGATGATCGCCGGTTCGCGGTAGCGCAGGAAGGGATTGGTCGCCTGCTCGACTGCAATCGTGCTCGGCACGGTGGGTTCGCCCTGCGCGCGCCTAGCCTGTTCGCGGGCGATGCGCGCGACCAGCGCCGCGTTGCCCGGTTCGACCGCCAGCGCGAAGCGCAGGTTCGACAACGTGTACTCATGCGCGCAATAGACCTGGGTCGACCCGGGCAGGGCGGCCAGTTTCGCCAGCGAGGCGCACATCTGCTGCGGCGTGCCTTCGAAGAGGCGACCGCAGCCACCGGCAAAGAGCGTATCGCCGCAGAACAGCCATTGCCGATCGGTGGCAACATAGGCGATGTGGCCGCGCGTATGGCCGGGCACGTCGAGCACCGACAGCGCCAGGCCGAGTTCCGGTATGGTCGCAATATCGCCTTCGACCAGTGGCCGGGTGACGGTGGCGATGTTTTCCCCCGCCGGCCCGAACACCGGCACCTGGGCATGCTGCAACAGGCGCGGTACGCCGCCGCTGTGGTCAGCATGATGATGAGTCAGTAGAATGGCGACCAGCGTCAGACCGTGTTCGGCCAGTGCCGTCAGGATCGGTTGCGCATCGCCGGGGTCGACCACTGCGGCGTTGTGGCCGTCATGGATGAGCCACAGATAATTGTCTTCGAACGCGGGAACGGTCAATACTTTAAGCATGCGCATGGAACACCAGTCGTCTCAAAAATCCATTATAGCGCTCGGGCCCTGGCTCGAAACCGCGGCCGGACGGTATGTCCTGGATTGGGAGCAGTCGCGCCTCGATGCGCTGACCGCCGATATCTTCGGCTTCAATGCGATGCAGATCGGCCTGCCGCGGATAAATACGCTGCATGCAAACCGGATGCCGCACAAGTGGGCAACCGATGTCAGGCCCGGCAGCGCCGGCGCGCCCGAAGCCGATCGCCCTGCGATGCCGGTGTCGGTCGTGCTGGACTATGCCGAACTGCCGTTCGCATCGCAAAGCCTGGACCTGGTGGTGCTGCCGCATGTGCTGGAATTCGCCGCCGAGCCGCACCAGGTCCTGCGTGAGGTCGAACGGGTGCTGATACCGGAAGGCCACCTGATTGTCTGCGGTTTCAACCCGGCCAGCCTGTGGGGTGCCAGGCAGCTTGCGGGACGGCTGACCGGCGCGCATTTCCTGCCGCTCGACGGCGAATTCATCGGCCCGCGGCGCATGCGCGACTGGTTGAAGCTGTTGAACATGGAAGTCG
>JANXSS010000067.1 GCA_025356535.1 Herminiimonas sp. | reverse complement strand
TCGAAAAAGGCGAGGTCGAGCGGCTGGCTCCGGCCGGCGAGACCGGAAGCGGTCAGAGCAAAACTGACGAAGAAAAGCGCCTGTCGGATATTGTGGCCAAGATGAATGACTTGTTTGCAGGGGAGCTGACCGAAGCTGACTTCGTAGGGTATGTAAAAACGATGGAGACCAAACTGCTCGAGAACGGCGCCCTAGCGGAACAGGCCGCCAGCAACTCCGAAGAGCAGTTCGGCCTCGGGGACTTCAAGTCAATTTTCGCCGACACAGTGGTCGACGGGATGGAGGCCCATAACAACATCGCAAAACAGCTCCTTTCGGACGAGCGGATATTTGCCGCGATGCAGGGGATGATGGCTTCAGCAGTTTATAAGGCGTTTCGAGCACAAAGCAGCGCTTCCTGACGCATAACCTTGATAGCTGCGACTTAATTCTTATGGCCTCTAAGATTCCATGCTTTTCATCTGAGCAAATCGAACGAGTTGCACGAATTGTTGGCCAGACAGATGGTGGGCTATCAGGGCAGGAGATTGGTCGATTGCTCGGCAATCTCGGACTCACAGATGATGGTCCGGACCAGACAAAATGGATTCGGCTCTTCAACGCACTTAGCAATGCGCAAAACAAACACAGCGTAGGCAATCACACGGTCCAGTTGATAAATGCCGTTATGAGGCCGGAGGCGTATCTTGCCCGTCCTGAACTTTTCAAGAGTCGGCAGACTGCTCTCAACCAGGTGCTCTCATTTGCAGGGTTCCGGGTACTCGATGACGGCAGGGTCGGCCACACGGTAAAAGCCACCACGCTCGACGAAGCTCTCGCGCGAGCGGGGCGGCTCGAGCACCAGCTGCGGACCCGCGGTGTACATCCTAAGGTACTCGCGTTCTGCAGAGCCGAGCTTGTCCAGTCAAACTACTTCCATGCAGTCCTGGAAGCAATGAAGTCCCTTAAAGTGCGAATCAACGAGTTGGCGCGCATCGACGGCGATGGGGCTTCATTGATAGAGGCTGCTTTCGGGCTATCGCAGGGCCGCCCATTGCTCGCAATCAACGGGCTGCGAAATCAGACCGATGAGGGCGAACAAAAAGGCTTTGCTCAACTCCTTAAAGGCCTTTTCGGGATGATTCGGAATCCGTTGGCACACCACGCCAAGCTCGAGTGGGATATGCCGGAACAAGACGCTTTGGACATTCTCACAACGTTGTCCTTTGTGCACCGGAAGCTCGATATCGCACACTGCCATGGAACGCACTAATTGGCCAGTTAGCCCTGCCGCCACGCGAACCGTTTCATGGGGATAGCCGAGGTCTTTTAGGAATCCAGCCTCCTGAAAGTATCATAAAAACAACACTCTTAAACTTAGTCATTTTTAGGAACTATTTCCTATGCTGCGTCGCACCAATAGTGTCCTAACCCTCTGATTTTAATCACTTTGGGCCAACTGCTTATTAACACCCCGGTGAACGCAAAACGGCGATCGAATGTCGCCGTTTTGCATGCTCCGATGGAGCATCAGAAGAGGAGACGAAGACTCCTCACCGCAACATCATCGATGCGCGTAACTTGTGGTGCCGAAGTCGGTTCCTGTCATTGAATCCTTAACTGAGCAATCATCGTCGGTCGAGTGGGAGGTCACTTTCACTATAGGACGAAATTGCAGAGTTGCAAGGTTATTTTTCACTAATGCAATACCGGCTTTGCGCCCGATGCCAGTGACTTGAATGCGCCGGCACCGATGGCCGCGCCGAATTTCTTCAGCACCCGCTCCGACAAGCCTTCATGCTGGGTGTAGTCGACCAGGTCTTCTGCCTTCAATTCCACGCGGGCAACGCTGTTGACGGTACCGAAGCCGTCGGCCAGGCCCAGCTCCACTGCCTTGGCGCCGCTCCAGAACAGGCCGGAAAACATGTCCGGTGTTTCTTTCAGGCGGGTGCCGCGGCCGCGACGCACGACGCTGATGAACTGCTGATGGATTTCGTCGAGCATGGCCAGCGCATATTCCTTCTGCTTGGGCGTCTGGGCGCTGAAAGGGTCGAGAAACCCCTTGTTCTCGCCAGCGGTCAGGAGGCGGCGCTCGACGCCGAGCTTGTCCATCAGGCCGGTAAAGCCGAAGCCATCCATCAAAACGCCGATCGAGCCGACGATGCTGGCCTTGTTGACAAAAATTTTGTCGGCGCCGGCTGCGATGTAATACCCGCCCGAAGCGCACATCTCATCGACCACCACGTAAAGTGGCTTTTGCGGAAATGCCTTGCGCAGCCGTTGCATTTCATCGTTGATCATGCCGGCCTGAACCGGGCTGCCGCCGGGACTGTTGATGCGCAGGATCACGCCGACCGAATCCTTGTCGGCATAGGCCCGGTTCAGCGCAGGAATGACCGAGTCGGCCGCACCACTGCCGCCGCCCGACTCGATGGTGCCGTCGATTTCGATCAATGCGGTATGCGCACCGACGGTCTCGAGTTCGCCGTTGCGAAAATCGAGCGCCAGCCAGATGCCGACGCAGAGCACGGCGAGCGTGGCGAGCCTGAAGAAAATGCTCCAGCGCCGGCGCGCGCGCTGTTCCTTCAATGTTGCAAAGGCCAGCTTTTCGATCACCTCGCGCTCCCAGCCGTCCGTCCTGCTGCCGGGCGCTGGCCGGAATTCCGGCGATTGTGGCGTCGTGTCTGTCTCATTCATCTGGGGTCTTTTCGGGTTTGCTTGAATCGGAGGGAAACTGAAAGGTGCGCAAGGCGGTGCGACGCATCAGGCGCGTGCCGGCGTGACGGTACCGTCGGGCTGCCAGTAGACCTGGCCATCACGTTCGGCAACGCCGATCTTGCGCAAGCCGCCGCCGCGACAGGGGCCGCCGGCGCAACGACCGGATTCGGGCAAATAGATCGCGCCGTGGGTTGCGCACATGATGTACAGGCCGGTCGACTCGAAGAATGCGCCCTCGTTCCAGTCGAGTTCGATCGGTACATGCGCGCAGCGGTTGAGGTAGGCATGCACCTGGCCGCGAAACCGGATCACGAAGGCGGTCGCGTCACGACCATGGGCGGTCACCGCAAAGCGCACGCCGGCGCCGCCATCATGCAACTGGTCGCCGGCGCAGATCGCGATTTCGATCATGCCGCGCCGCCTTGGCAAGAACGGTCCGTACAAGTGTCTTGTATCGGGACGCCGGGCGGTTCACGCATTGTCGGCAAGCCATGCGTGCAATTCTGCAACGGATGCCGCCATGAACAGCGGCTCCAGCGCCGCGAGTTCGGCCGGCGTATGGGCGCCATAGCGCACCGCAACGCCGCCGGCGCCGGCATTGATGGCCATCTGCAGGTCATGCGTCGTGTCGCCGATCATCAGGGTGCGTTTCATGTCCTGGCCCAGCTCGCGCGTGAGTTCCTGCAGCATTGCAGGATGAGGCTTGGAAAAAGTTTCGTCGGCGCAGCGGGTGGCATCGAACGCCGAGAGCAGTTTTGCGGCATGCATCGCCCGGTTCAGCCCGACCCGGCTCTTGCCCGTTGCCACCGCCAGAAAATAGCCCTGCTGCGCCAGATCGTCGAGCATCGGCTTGACGCCATCGAAAAGCGTCAGTTCGTGATCCTGTCCGAGGTAGTGGTAGCGGTAGCGCTCGACCATGCGCGGATAGTGGACCGGGTCCAGATCCGGCATGGCGGCCTGCATCGCATCCTGCAAGCCCAGGCCGATGACATACGAGGCCGCCTTGTTGTTGGGCACCGGCAACCCCAGGTCACGCGCCGCCGCCTGGATGCATTTGACGATCGTCGAGGTGCTGTCCATCAACGTGCCATCCCAATCGAAAACGATCAGGTCAAATTTCTTTCGCGCCATGTGTTACGGCAGCTTCGCTGCCGACTCCTTCGAATACGTGAATGCCGCTATGGTGTGCGCCCGACAGGCAAGCCGGCGTCATCGAACGCCGTGCCGCCGTATTGTGGGGGAAATTTCGTCCCGCCGCTCGGCGCGTTCAGGCGACCATCGGCAGGGCGAGGCTTTTGAGGAAGCGTTCGCATTCGGCTGGCAGCGGCGCATTCAATGTCACGCTCTTGCCGCTTTCCGGATGGGTGAACGTAATCTGGTGCGCATGCAGGAACATGCGCTTGAAGGCAATCCGATTGCCGTCAGCCTTCTGCAAGGCGCGGTTCAAGGCAAAGTCACCATACTTGTCGTCGCCGGCAATAGCAAAGCCGCTCGAAGCCAGATGCACCCGGATCTGGTGCGTACGGCCGGTTTTCAGCTCGGCTTCCAGCAATGCGAAG
>JANXSS010000026.1 GCA_025356535.1 Herminiimonas sp. | reverse complement strand
GGTGAAGGAAATCATCGAGTTGCACGGCGGCCGCATCGACGTGCACAGCGAGCCGGGCAACGGAACTGCGGTGACGTTATGGTGGCGGCTCGGTGACCTGCTGCCGGGCTCTATGCAGCCGGGGTAAGCCGGCCACCGGTTCAAAGCATCGGCGTATAGGGCGAACTGAACGGACGCAATGTCGCCCCACTGCCGGCGGAACGGCCAAACTCGGAGACTCCGTCAAGCATGTAGCGCAAGTGGATGGACCCGGTCGCCTGGCGGAAATTCTGGGCATTGTTCAAGCTCAACGCACCCCCGAGATAGAGCTGCGGCGCAACCTGGTATTCGATCGATCCGCCGAGGTTGTAGGCCAGCCCGGTCTTGGTGGAGGCTGCATACGCCCCCGTGAATGGCAAATTGTTCAAATTCATTCCCAGCGCCGTGGCCGCTGCGTTGGCCGCGGCGGCTTGTCGTGCGGGGTTGGTCGGGAAGTAAGGCGATGCGTTCTGGGTAAACGACTGCACGCCCAACGATCCGTTGAGTCCCCACGACAGGCGGTCTTCCCGACTTGTCCAGCTCACCGGGAATGCCAGACTCATCTGCCGCTGCGGACTGAAGTAACCACCCTGGCCAATCGTGTAGCAGCTCAGATTCTGGTTGTAGTGCAGGATGCCCAGATTCATGCCGGCCGTGAGTGATGAACCCGCGTTGCGCATCAGGTGCACGTACAGGCCGCCGCCCGCCTCGGTGCGATTGTTGTCCGCCACGTTGCGACCGGTGATCTGGTGAAAAGAGCCATACCCGTACAGGCCGTAGGTGCCATCGTCACGGTTCAGGTCGACGCGTCCGCCGGTTGCCACGACGCCGCCGAAGCTCTCGTTGGTCCGGGTGTCCTTGGTGCCGGCAAAGGACAACAGGCTGTCGGTGACTGCCCGCCGCGACAGGTCGGCCTTGATGGTCACGTTGTCGCTGAGCGCGCCATTGAGCGCAAGGTTGCCGATGACGTTGGTGACCGGAAAACCCAACGGTGTAGTGCCGATGCTGGCGTTCACGTTTTTGCCCTCGTAGCCCACGCTCAGGCCAACGCCGCTGGCGTACTGGCCCGCCGGTGCGGCAAGCGATCCCCGGGATTGCGCCAGCGCCGCCGACGGACCCGCGCCGAACCGGCTGCTGACGCCGTAGTCGGAGGCCACCGTACCAGCATCCAGAAAGGTCGGTGTCGCGCTGACCACGATCTTGCCTTTGCCGACAGGAATACGCGCCTCGATCGGAATCTGCATGTCCGACAACTGGCTCAGTCCCGCTTCTCCTGCGCGGTTGCGAAAGACCGTTCCGGCGCTCAATGTCATGCTGCGTTCTGCCACCAGATCCTGCAACTCGGCGAGCACCGGATCGACAGGGGCGCCGTTGGCGCGACGTTGTGTATTCCAGCCGCTGTCTTCCGGCAATCCGCCGCGTGCCATCTGCGACGACGCCGCAAACGGGTTGGTTGCAGGCGGTGGAAACGGATAGGCAGAGGCCACCGCCTGGTAAGCCGGCACGATCGCTCCGGTGTTCGATGCCGTGTTGAGCACCGTCCTGCCGGCTGCGCCATCGCGGGTTGGAGCAGACGGTTTTTCAGTGGGCGCCGTTACCGGAAAACTGCCCGCCCAAGGCATTCCAGCAAGCATCCCGGTACTGTTTTCGGTGCGCGAAAACCCTGCTGGAGATGGAGACGGTGCCAGCATGACCACAGGCATGGCCATGCCGACGGCACCCCCTGTCATGCCGGCAAATGGATTGCCGGATGTCGACGACATGCCACCACCTTGCGCCGGCGTTGCCGCCAGGCCGCCGACAGCGCGCGCATCGGCCGTCAGCGCAGCCCGCAGGTACTGCTCGGCCCGTGTGTTGTCGCCGGCATTGCGATAGACCCGTCCGGCCGCAGCCAGTACAGTCGATTGTTCCGGAGCCTGCTTGAGCGCGGTCGCGATGAAAGCCTGCGCTTCGGCGTGCTCGCGCACGGCACTCGCGCTGCCAGCAGCAGAGAGCAGCGTGCCCAAGTCGTCCGGCGTGCGTTGCAGGATGCGTCGGTACAGCAAAAGCGCCTGACGCTCGTCACGTGCGGTGGTGTAGAGCCGTGCCATGGTGGCAAGTGCCTTCGGGTCCTCCGGCCGCTCGGCCACCAGGGGCCCCATCACGTTGTAGGCGCCTTCGAGGTTGCCGGCTTCGCGCAATGCATCGGCCTGACGCAGCGTGTAGGCGACGCGGAGGCTGTCGAAATCGGTGCGCTGCGACGCTGACATGGTGAGGGTCTGCAACTGCCGCAACACAGCGGAAAGCTCGACGTCCTGGCGGGTCTTGAGCAGAACCGACGCATACAGCAGACGGTCGCCGGTGCTGGGGTTGGTCATGCGTGAGAACAACTGCCGACTCATGGCGAGCGCGCGCGGGGAATCGCCTATTTCGGCATAGCCACCGGCAAGCTGACCCCACAGATCGGCCGGCACGTCGGAACCCAGTGCCGCTTCGGTCTGGGCCAGTACGTTGCGGGCCTCCCCGCCCCTGCCCTGGCGTCCGAGCGCCAGCGCGCGCTGAACCTGACCCTGCGCCCACAGACGCCTTTGTAGCTGCGCCATGTCACGGGTACGGGCTGTGGCGGGAATACGGTCCAGATACTGCAGGCCGGCAGTCGGGTCCGACGCGTCGGCTGCCAGCATGGCGCTTGCATAGAGCGCATCGGGCATGTCGGGTTGCGACATGAGCAGGCCATCCATCACGCCACGCGCTTGTGTCGTGAGGCCGTTGCGGCGATAGATGTTGGCCAGATCAAGTCGCACCCAGGGACTGTCGGGCGATGTCAGCATGGCATCTTCCAGTGTCCGCTGGGCCGAGCCGGGATCGCCGGCATCGTTTTGCGCCCGAGCCTGGGCACGCGCCATTTCGACCTGCACATCGCGCAGTCCACCGGCCACACCCATCGCTCCGCTCTGTTCCGGCGTGAGTTTTTGAGTGAGCGCCTGGGCGTCGGCAATCTTGCCCTGGCGCGTGTAAGCGGTGATCAGCCCGCGCAAGGCCTGCACGTCGGCTGGTTTGGCTTCGAGCACGCGCTGATAGCCCTGCTCGGCGGAAGCGAACTCGCCGGCGGCGAGTCGCAGGTCGGCCAGTGCGTTTTGTCCCACCGGTTCGCGCGGGTCGAGCTGCACGGCACGCGTCAGCAGCGTCCGGGCAGTGCGCGCATCGCTCTTGTCGCGCGCAGCATTGGCCTGGTCAATCAGGTTCCAGTAGCTGGCACTGCGCAATGCGGTCGTCCATCGCTGCCCGCTGCCTTTAGAGGCCCGTTGCAGCAAATCCTGCGCCACGGCAAACTTTTGTTCGCGCAGCCGGATCAGCCCCATTCCGCCTAGCGCATCTCTGTCGTTGGGTCGAATGTGCAAGGCTTGCTGGAAGCGTTGCTCGGCCGTGGCTGTATCGCCCTGATCGAGCGCCTTGAAACCCTCACCGAGTGGCAGAGCCCGCGGAAGCACGGGTGCCGGCGTTGCAACGGGCGTCATGGATGCAGCAGGCACAGCGGTGGTTGCGCTCGATGCGACAGTCGGTGAGGTGCGCGAGGCGGTGATCGTTTCAAGTCGTGCCGAAACGGCTGAATCTGCCTGACCGGCCAGATACTCGGTGTACAGCGGCGCATCCGGCGCGCGGGCGTCCAGCCAGATCAGTGCCTGCCGCCACGGCGCGCGCGTGCGCGTCGCCATGCCAGGTTGCTTTGTCATTTCGGCCAGCTGCCTGATCCCTTCACGCCGGGTCGGCTCCCGGTAGGTGAGCAGCTTGGCCAGCGCCAGCCGGGGGTCGGAATTACCAGGCCGGTCTTTCGCAAGTTGCTCCAGACCTTTGCGCGCCTCGTCGTATCCCTGAGGGGTGCCGCCCAATACCTCGTAGTACTCCAACGCCAGTGCTTCCTGCGGCGGCCGGTTGTTGAACATGGCTCGATAGAGCTGTACGGCGTCGGCCGGACGACCGGCCTGCGCCGCAGAGCGCGCGCGCTGCAGGTCGCTTGCTGGCGCGCCGGACTGGCTTGACTGCTTTTCCAGGCGAGCGGTACGCGCATCGTCGGGATGAGAGGTGCGCAACCGGTCGATCCAGAGGCGTGAGCCTTCTGCATTGCCACGCGACATCTCGACTTGCGCCATTCCGTAGAGGCCATCAGCCGACTGCGGACTGACCCGCAGCAGTTTTTGCCAGTTCTCTTCTGCCAGGTCGGA
>JANXSS010000001.1 GCA_025356535.1 Herminiimonas sp. | reverse complement strand
CAAGTCCTGCGTCGAGGTGGTGCGGCGCGGCATGGCCCGCGCCTTCCAGGTCGCGGCGCTGTTTCCCAGCCTGACGGTTACAGAAGCCCTGACTGCGGCCGTGACCTCCCGCCTGCGGCGTTCGTGGATGCTGCTCAAGCGCTTTCCGCTGGTCGAGGCAAGGGAGTCGGTCGACGAGATCATCGAATTGCTCGGCCTGCAGGCGCAGGCCGGCACGCTCTCGCGCAACCTGTCCCACGGCGACCAGAAGCTGCTCGACATCGGCCTGTCGCTGGCAATGAAGCCGACCGTGCTGTTGCTTGACGAGCCCACCGCCGGCATGGGCCCGGACGAGCGCTGGCGCATGATCGGCAAGGTACAGGACCTCTGGCGGGCAAAAAAAATGACGGTCCTCTTCATCGAGCATGACATGGATATCGTTTTCAAGATCGCGCAGAAAATTTACGTCTTGAAGTACGGCGCGGTGCTCGCCCAGGGAACCGCCGAGGAGATCCGGCGCAACCAGGACGTCATCGACGCCTATCTCGGAAGCGACCATCACCTGGCTGCGGCAGCAGGAGAAAACCGATGAGCGAATCGCTTCTGCAGGTGCAGGGCGCCGATGTTTTCTACGGCGCGAGCCAGATCCTGTTCGATGTCAATCTCGACATCAGGAAGGGCCAGACCGTGGCGCTGCTTGGCAGGAACGGCGCCGGCAAATCGACCACCTTCAAGATGATTGCCGGCATCGCGCCGCCGCGTCGGGGCAAGGTGCTGTTTGCCGGCGCGACCGTATCGGGCCGTCCGCCTTTCCGGATCGCCCGTGCCGGCATCGGTTTCGTGCCGGAAGACCGGCAGGTGTTCCCGGACCATACGGTGGACGACAACCTGATCGTGGGCGCCAAGAAAGGCGCGCAGGGCGAGGACCACTGGAACCGTGAGCGCATCTACGAAGTCTTTCCGCTGCTGGCCAAGATGAAGAGCCGCAATGCGGGGTACCTCTCCGGCGGCGAGCAGCAGATGCTGACGATTGCCCGCACCCTCATGGGTAACCCCGAGCTGATCCTGCTCGACGAACCCAGCGAGGGCCTGGCGCCAATCATCGTGCAGGCAATCGGCGAACTCATCAGGACGCTGCGCGACATGGGCGTGACGATCCTGCTGGCCGAACAGAACATGCATTTCTGTCTCGGCGTGGCGACCCATGCAACGGTGATCGACAAGGGACAGATCGTCTACAGCGCGACGATCGACGAATTGCGCAACAACGAGGCGATCAAGCAGCGCTATCTCGCCGTGTAGGGCGGCAGTAGCGCGTGGCAGACGATGCGCGCGCACCGGCGGTTTTGAAGCATGATGACAGGAGACGACAGTGGAGCGAGATGAGGGACGAGGCCGCGTTGCGGTCGTCACAGGCGGCGCCGGCGGCATCGGCCAGGCCACGGCGCAGGTGCTTGCCGAGCGCGGCTGGCGCGTCGTGATTGCCGATATCGACGCGCAGGCATGCCAGGATGCCGCCGCGGCGATCGGTGCCCGGGCGGCGCCCTTTGACGTCACCGACGAGGCGGCGACGCGAACGGCCTTTGCCGAAATCGAAGCCGATGTCGGGCCGATCGAGGCTCTTTTCGCAAATGCCGGCCTGATCCAGCCGGGCGGCCGGCCCGAGGATTCGCCGCTGGCCGAGTTCGACCGGATCATGGCGGTCAACCTGCGCGGCGTGTATGTCTCGTGCGTCTGCGCCGGCGCATTGATGGTCAGGCGTGGTCGCGGCGGCATCGTCATCACCGGCTCGGTCACCGCCACGCGCAGCGCGCCGCTGCATGCCTATGCACCGTCGAAGGCGGCGGTGGTGCACATGGCCGCATGCCTGGCGGCGGAATGGGGCAGGGCCGGCGTGCGCGTCAATGCCGTCTCGCCAGGCTACGTCGCAACGCCGCCGATCCTGGCAAACATCGAGAGCGGCAAGCGCGACCTGCGGTTGATCGTCGGCGGTTCGGCGCTGGGCCGGATGGTCGAATCGGCAGAAGTCGGACGCACGGTAGCCTTCCTGCTCTCCGACGATGCCTCGGCCATCACCGGCATCAACCTGCCGGTCGATGCCGGCTGGCTCGCCGGCTCGCACCTGACGACCTATGGCGGCGTACGCGAGGCGTCAGGCGCATAACGCGTGGTCCGAAACCTCCGGGTCGCCAAGGGCGCCGGCAAAACGTACATGATAAAAACAATCGTTCGACACTACCGATGAGGCAATGAAGATGACACAGTTGCAAAATAAAATTGCCATCGTGACGGGCGGCGCCAGCGGCTTTGGCGCCGGCATCGTGCGTGCTTACCTGAGAGAGGGCGCGCAGGTCGTCATTGCCGACATCAATGCCGAGGCTGCCCAAAGGCTGGCCGCGGAACTGGGTCAGTGTGCGAGCGCAATCGGCTGCGACGTGACCGACGCCGAACAGGTCCGCGCTGCAGTGGCCCATTGTGTCGCCCGTTTCGGCGTGCCCGATATCGTCGTCAACAATGCGGGCACGACCTATCGCAACCAGCCGATGCTCAATGTCGATGAAGCGACGTTCGACCGGGTCTTTGCCGTCAACGTCAAGTCGATCTTTCACATGGCCCATGCGGTCGTGCCGCTCATGCGGGCGCGTCAGTCGGGCGTCATCCTCAACATCGGTTCCGTCGCCGGAATCCGCCCGCGCCCGGGGCTGACCTGGTACAACGGCTCCAAGGGTGCGGTCAATGTGCTGTCGAAATCGATGGCGATCGAACTGGCGCCCGACCGCATCCGGGTCAACGCGATCTGCCCCGTCATGGGTGCCACGGCGATGCTGGAGGATTTCATGGGCATGCCCGACACGCCTGAAAACCGCGCCAGATTCATCGCCACGATTCCACTCGGGCGCCTGGCCGAACCGGCCGACATCGCCAATGCCGCAGTGTTTTTGGCCAGCGACGCCGCCGCATTTCTGACTGGCCTGGAGATGCCCGTTGACGGCGGCCGCGTGATCTGATCACAATCCCGTCTTGCGCGGCAGCGACGTTGCTGCCCCATTCGGGCATTCGCCACCGGGCTTTCAACCGGCATCCCCGGGTGCCGCAATCAGTGAGGAAACGTCGATGCAAGCAGCCTGGTACGGCAAGAACGGTGAAGCCCGGGATGTCCTGAGCGTCGGGGAAATGGCACAGCCGAGCCCGGCGGCCGGCCAGGTGTGCGTTCGCCTCCACACCTCCGGCGTCAATCCCTCCGACGTCAAGTCGCGGCGGGGCCGGCCTCTGGCCGATGCGTTGGTCGTGCCGCACAGCGATGGCGCCGGCGTGATCGAGGCCGTCGGCGACGGCGCCCTGGCAGCGCGAATCGGCGAGCGCGTCTGGATCTGGAACGGCCAGTGGCAGCGCCCGCTCGGTACTGCCGCGACAAGGATCGTGGTGCCGTCGGCGCAGGCAGTGGCCTTGCCGGACAATACCGATTTTGCCGCCGGCGCCTGTCTCGGCATTCCCGCCCTGACGGCATTCCAGGCGGTTCACCTGCTGGGCGACTTGCGCGGCAAGACCGTCCTTGTCATCGGCGCGGCTTCCGCGGTCGGTTTTTACGCCGCGCAGATGGCGGTTCTGGCGGGCGCCCGCGTTATCGGCACCGTCGGCTCGGAGGCCCGTGCGGCCCTGGCGCTGTCGGCCGGCGTGGAAGCGACGATCAACTACAAGACGCAGGCGGTTGCCGACCGAATCCGGGAACTGACCGCCGGACGAGGCGTGGACGCTATCGTCGACATGGATTTCGCCAGCACCGCGCGGCTGCTGGGCGAGGGTGTTCTTGCCGCACATGGCGTGGTGGCCTGTTACGGTTCGAACGAAAACGGCGATATCGGTATCGCGTTTCGCGCCGCTCTGTTTGGCTCGTACACGATCCGCTTCTTCCTGGTCTACGACCTGACGCCGGCGGACCGTCGGGCAGCGATCGCGGGCTTGAACGCCCTGCTGATGCAGGGCAGGCTGAAACATGCGATCGGTGCGCGTTTTGCGCTCGACGATATCGTTCTGGCGCATGAAGCGGTCGAGCACGGTCAGGTGATCGGCAATGTCGTCATCGATCTGCCCTGATGTGAAGCCGGGCATTGACCGCAGGCGCTGAACGAATGCGTCGGGCCGTCTCGTTTTGCCGCTTGACTTTCATGTCGGCGTCCGAACCTCGATCGGCGCTGGCATGTCACATTTTCGTAACAGAATGTTACTGCCGCGAATTGGGCATGAAGACACACTTTATTCCATAGAGGCATTTTTTTCAGGCCTGAACACACCCGCAAGGCAGGTATTTCCAAAAACGAAGCGTGGCACAAAGCATGCGTTGTAGTTGTCTGGCGTGCAACAAATGCGCGACCGAAACCATAACCATATCGTTAGGGATACCACATGAAATTCGTAAAAACCTTCCTGCTTGCATCTGCCATCCTGTCGAGCGGATCGACCTTCGCAGCCGATGATTGCGCCGGTCTGCCCACCCAGTCCCAGCTTGCCAGCGCGCTTGGTGCCGCAGTCGGCAAGAACGGCGGTCTCGATTTCCCGATGTGGGGGACGGTCGTCAATCGCTACGGCCGCGTCTGCGCCGTTGCCAAGACCGGCGACGCATGGCCGGGCAGCCGTGTGATCTCGGCCCAGAAAGCCAACACCGCGAATGCCTTCAGTAACAGCAATCTGGCGCTGTCGACGGCGAACCTGTTCAGCGCCGTGCAGCCGGGCGGCAGCCTGTACGGCCTGCAGGAAAGCAATCCGGTCAATCCGCTGGTGGCTTATCGCGGCGTCGACTCGACCACCTATGGCACGGCCAGCGATCCGATGAATGGCTTGAAGGTCGGCGGCGTCAACATTTTTGGCGGTGGTCTGGCGCTATATGCACAAGCAGACGGCAAGACCGTTCTGGGCGGGCTTGGCGTGAGCGGCGATACCTCGTGTGCGGACCACAACATCGCCTGGAAGGTGCGTGCGGCGCTGGGCTTCACGAAGGTGCCGGGCGGCGTCAATACCGCAAGCGGCGCACCGGCCAAGGGTGACGACAACATCATCTTCGACATTACCAACGGCGTGAGCACTTCCGGTTTCGGTCATTCGAAGGGCTGCCCTGGCGCACCAACGGTGCCGGCCAGCAATGTAACCAATTAAGGGGAAGGCGCATGCCTGTCTTGAATCAACACCGGGCGTCGTCGCGCGCCGTCGTGCGCGCAGTGCTGGCGGCAGGTCTGCTGGCGCTGGCGGGTTGCGGCGGCAGCGACAATTCGCCGGCGCCGACGAACATGGTCGGCGTCGCGCCGGCCCAGGCGAGCTACGATGCGGCTGTCGCGCGCTTCGACCAGATCGCGGTACCTGCAGGCGGCGACACCGTCATCAGCGCCGCATCGATCGTGGCGACCCAGACTGCCTTTGACGCGATCGCCGACGAACTGCTGGCATTGTAGGTCGCGCCGTCTTTTTTGATCGACCCAGGGGCCGCAACAGTCGTTGCGGCCCTTTATTTTTCCGGCTTTACCTGTACGCCTTCCCTGCGGCGATTGTGCCATTGCTCGATCTGCGCCAGTTCCGCCGCCTGCAGCGCGGCGAGTCGCGAAGCGCTATCGCTTGCTTGCGGCAACGCCTCATGGCTGGCAATGGCTCGCCGTTTTTCCTGTTCGGGCGGGCCGGACAGCCGCATGCCGGCGGGCGGCCGAGGCGCTCGCGTGGCGATGCATGCCGACGCCAGCACTGCCAGCACGGCAGCGGCTGCCAGACCCGATCGCGCCGCGCGGGACGATGGAAAACGTTTCATTGAACAGGCAGACGAATCAAGGACATGCTGTATCGATCTCGGTTGGTATGGCGTCGTCCGCGGGCAGGATCGGTGCGCCGGCGATGCTTGCCAATGCTGCGCTGTGCCTGACAACCCTGCACGTCCCGACTGCTTCACGGCATCGTTGCCCGTGCTCGACATTACATCACAAATCATCGGGCCGACCTCTGGCATTCCCGCGAGACCCAACGCCTGGGAACATGCCCGATTAAAATTTTGCCGGAAGGCGATCGACGATTTTCAATGGCCGCTGCGCCACAAGACGCCTTGAAGGCGATAATCGCGCATCACCTTGCAGTCCGGCTGCCTTGCGCGGCCCGGGCAGCGCGAACCCTGCGCCACAAACCCTGCGCCACAAACCCTGCACCACAAACTCTGATCGTCGACAACATGCCGGAAACACCTATGCAAATCACTTGCGCACAATGGACCGCCAGGCTGCGGGAACTCGCCGCCAAGAGCGGCCAGGACGACGCCGCGCACGACCTGCACCACCTCGACCGGGTCTGGGCAACGGCGCAGGTCCTGCTGGAAGCAAACCCGCAGGCGGATGTCCTGGTGGTGCAGGCAGCCTGTTTCCTGCACGACCTGGTGAACCTGCCGAAGAACCATCCGCAACGCGCGCAGGCATCGCGCCTGGCGGCAGAGAAGGCGCGCCGGCAACTGGAAAACATCGATTTCCCGCCTGAAAAGCGCGATGCGGTCGTGCACGCCATCGAAGCACACAGCTTTTCAGGCGCCATCGCGCCGACGACCCTCGAAGCCAAACTGGTGCAGGACGCCGACCGCCTCGATGCGCTGGGAGCAATCGGGTTGGCGCGCCTGTTCTATACGGCAGGGCGCATGGGCTCGGCGCTCGCGCACCCCACCGATCCGCTCGCCCGCCACCGTGCGTTGGACGACCAGGCTTATGCCCTCGACCACATCGCGGCGAAGCTCGATGCGCTGCCAGGGTCCATGCAAACCCGCGCCGGACAGGAACTCGGTCATGCGCGCCTGCGCCTGGCGCACACGTTTCGCGAGCAGTTTGCCGCGCAGTGGATTTGACGACGGATTGCGAGAGAGACTGTTCCTTGCAACGCTTGACCAAGACCTGTCCGACCCCATTGTGAAAACCGGCGGCACGCGCGCGCAACCCTAAAGACTGCCATGAAAAACAGCGGCGGCCGCTATACCACGCAGTATTTATGCAACTAACCGACACACCAAAGATTGGTACAGCCTGGCAGGCATGGAGCATGGCTGCCAGGCTGCCGTAGCGCTCATTTGCCGGCCACATGCGCTTTTCAGGCGAAATTGAACTGTTAGTTGCGGTTATAAAACACCGTAACGCGACCGTAACGGTGTTTTAGGACGCGGCGCGTTACAACCTGGTGCCGGTAGGATCTGGAGACAAAGGATCCGAAGACCCGCGCCGCACAAGGCGCGCCATCCGGTCGCATGGGGCGACGTTGTGGTCAATCATTTGGGTCGACCTGGTTCAGCAAGGCCCATCTTGGATAGCCGGGAAGCGGCCGTCGCATTCGGGCCGAGAGGATGGTAATCCGGAAACCGAGGGTCGTCAGCGCATCGACTGGATTACCCCGCGTATGCCGAAGAGGAGCATCCCTGTCCCGAGCAGCAGTGAGAGCGTTACGTAAAACCAGAAACTTATCGGCGCTTCCTCTTGATCGATGGAGGAATAGCGCGTGCTGATCCATCCGTTCTGGATGGCGAATACGCCAAGACAGAATGGTATCGGCGCACCAAGCAGCAGGTCCAGAGGCGTGGAAGTGTGGCGCTCAAAGCCGCCCGGTCGCATCAGGATCGCCATGATCACGAAACAGCAATATCCGATCATCACGTTTCGCTGCGTTTTGCTGTACACGCCTGCCCCCGCTTCGTCAAACGAATTCTATCCGTGCGCCTTGCCTGCGCGAATGCAGCAAGGCTGCATGCAGCCTGCAGTCGGCTCTCAGCAAGGATGAGGGCTTCCACTGATTGCAGGGGCACGTTCTTCAAGCGCCAGGTTTGACAGCACCGCAGCGCTCACGCCCTGCGGTCGACACGAGCGGCTCGGCACATCTGGCGGATCGCCGGCGCCTCGCCTTGAAGGCGCCCGCAATTGGCGCATGCTGCGCTTACGGCCCCGGATTCGGATTGTCCGGCAAGGAAGGAAGCGCACGCAGGTACTCGTAGATCGCCGTGAGTTCGCGGTCGGTTTTTTTACCGTAACTGGGCCAGGGCATTACCTGCAGAATCTGACCGGGCGCATCGTGGGGATTGTGGCCGGTGCGCAGCGTGGTGATGAATTCCGCGAGCGTCAGCCCTGCCGGCTTGCCGCTTCCGTCTGGCGTTAGGTTCGGCGCCGTTATCGGTCCGAACATGCGACCTCCGGTCATGTATTGCTGGTCGTTTATTACTTCGGCAAATCCCTGGAATGGATCGCCGTTCGGGTTGTAGGAAGGATGGGTGTGGCAGTCCAGGCAGGCGGAGGTGTTGACCGCATAGCTTCCCAGCCCGACAAGCAATTTGTTTTTCCCGTTCAGGTTCAGTTGAACGCCGCGCGGCACGATCTCGAACCCGCGCTTGGCCTGCGCCAACTCCGAAGCCGGATCGAAGAATCGTTTTGTAAAGTCCTCATCCGCACGTGCGTTGCGCGCGATGGGAAGCGACAGAATTATTGCTGCTACTAAAGGCACATACCGTGTCGTGAAATGATTGGTCATGGGATCCTCTTTCAATCGGATAACAAGTCCTGGACAACTGCTGTCAGTAACAAGGCAACAAAATCAATTTGCCATCGTCAGTAAAGCAGGTCGAGGGGTAGTTATCAAGAGGCGATCTCAAGAATCAAGTGCAACACCTTCTCCTGTA
>JANXSS010000462.1 GCA_025356535.1 Herminiimonas sp. | reverse complement strand
GGCGTTAAAGATCGGCAGCAGCGGTGCGAGTTCGGGCGCCAGCGCGTATTGCCGGGCGGCGCCGGCGCCATCGACCGGCGCCGTCACGGGCGCCAGCACCGTGCCACTGAGATTTGCGCGGGCATAGGCCAGCGTCGGGCGCAGCTTGTAGTACGCATCGTAGCTGGGCTGGTCGTAGGTCACCAGCGTGTTGCCGTAGTCGTTGCCGCCATAGAGAAAGATACAGACGATCGCCTTGTAGTCGGTGGCCGTTGCAGCGGACGCCTCGGCGATCGCCGCCAGGTTCAATGCCCAGGGCGTGGCGGCGCCTGCGATCGACAGGGCGGAGGCGCGTTTTAAAAAGGCACGGCGCGATGCGTTGCCTGGAGTGTTGGTGGTCATGGCGGGCTTTCTATTTTTGAACCAGGAATGCCGGCGCGGCCAGCGTCAGCGTCAGTGCCGCGTAGATCCGGTTTCTACGGGCGGCGTCGGTCCCCGCAGGCATGGCGGCAATTGCGCTGCGCAGCAGAGCGATGTTGTCGCTGCCGAGCTGGCCGGCGGCCAGCACCAGGTTGATTTCGTCGACCAGCGCCTGTGCATCGTCTGCCAGTGGCAGGAGGCTGGTGTAATCGGCGCGCACGTCGCCGATGCCGGCGCTCACGATACGCTGCATGAAGTTGACATAGCCGACCACCGACGATTCGTTTGCGATCTGGAATTCGGGCGCCACCAGCGCGCCGCTGGCAATGCTGCTGTTGGGCGGCACGTAGCCGGGCCGGTAGAAATTGAAGACCGACGGCGAGTGCCCCGGACTCTGGCCGAGTCGCGTCGCCGGGTCGCTGGTGTCGCCGATGGCCCAGGTGTCGGCGGGCGAGGTGGCATCGAAGGCGCGCGCCCAGGCGGCCAGGCGCAGCACCGGCTCGCGCAGTTTGCCGAAGCTCGTCGAGGCGGCAGTACCGGCAACCGCACCGCGGCGCGCTTCATCGTCGAGCAGCAAGGCCCTGATCACGGCTTTCAGGTTGCCTGCAACACCGGCGCCGTCATTGCGAAAGACTGCCGCCACCCGCCCCACATAGGCCGGGCTCGGATTGCTGGTGACGAGCCGCTGGATCAGCTGGCGGCTGATGAAGGGCGCCACGTTCGGATGCGCAAAGATCGCGTCGAGTGCCAGGTTCAGGCACTGCTCGCCACTGACGCCGGCGGCAATGGTAGCGCCCAGGAAGCTCGATGCGCCCGATTCGTGTCGCGATGCGACCTGGATCATCGGGCGTCGCACGTAGTCCGGTGTCTGCGTGTCGCCGCCGGCCAGGTCATAGTCCCACCCGGTAAATACGCGCGCCAGACCGGTGATGTCGGTCAGCGTATAGGTTTCCTGGGGAGCGCCATCGACTGTTCGCGGCGTGCCGTCGGCGTTCAACTGCTGCAGGCCGATGGTAAAGAGCTGCATCAGTTCGCGCGCGTAGTTTTCATCCGGCAGGGCGCCGGTGGCGGGATTGAATTTGGTATTGCCGCGAAACGTCAGGTAGGTGCCCATCGCCGGGCTTGTCGAGATCTGGCCGAGCAGCGTGCGGTAGTTGCCGAAGGCATTCGCTTCGAGCAGATCGAAGTAGGCCGCAGCCGACAGGGCGCGCCATGGTCCGGTCAGGCCATCGATGGAGACGACCATGATTTCGGAAAGCGCCAGCACGACGCGCTGGCGCAAGGTGTCGGCACCGGCGAGCAGCTTGCGCCAGACTGCCGCATCGAAACCGCTCTTGGAATTGCGAAACTCCAGTGCGCCAAAGCCGTTTGCAATCATCCAGTCATAGCGGCTGGCGCCGGGAGCGGTTGCAAACTGCGCATCGATCCAGCCGGCATAGCCCTGCGATTTGACCTGTGCGATCTGCTTGCGGCCCGGTCCCATCGAAGCCTGCGCGAGAAAGCGCGCTGCGTCGGCGTCGGCAACCGGCTGGACGCTACCGGCACCGCTGCCATTGTCGACTGTAACGGTGCTGCCGCAACCATCGAGAATCAAGGCGCTCGCGACGATTGCAGCCGAGGTCGAGGTGGCGGGTGCCGCCGGGAGCACGGTAGCAGGCCGGCCGCTGCTGCCGGCTGGCGCCCTTGAATGTGTTGACATCTGTCCATGCCGCACGGCGGCATTGGAATCGTTGCAGCTCTCACTGATGCTCACTTCGCGCTCCTCGGGTTGAACGCCACACGACGAGTTGCTGTGGTCGCGGCGTAGAGCGGACGTTAGCGGATTATTGCCGTGGCGCCCACATTTAAAATGTAATTGTTTGTTCGGGAAACGTGACTAACGGTAGTTCGCATGGCTGCCGACGGATCCTGGCGTGCAGGCGGCAGGGTTGATACGGCAAGCCAGGGCAGGCAGGTGCCACGGCAAAACCGCAGAGAGCGTCGCGTCGCGAAACCGGTGGCGGAAAAAGGCGGGAAACGACAGGCGAACTGGTCCGCCTGCCTGGAAAGAATTGCAGTTGGCTGCGGCTGCAGACGGGCGCCGGCAAGCGGCATGGCACGGCACCAAGCAGTGCCGTGCCGTCACACCGTTTGTCGGTTGACCGGAGGCGCTAGCCGGCCGGCTTGCCCGTTGCCGCGCTGGCCTGACGTGCTGCGCGTTCGGCCATGAAGCGGGCCGTTGCATCGCGTGCCACGGCAATCGAACCGGTCAGTGCGCCGCTTTGGTCGTGGACCATCGCAAAGCTCATGTCGACATACAACGGCTCGCCGTTTTTCTGCAGCGCGCGCGTCATGCGCGAGCCGCGTGGCGAAAGGATGTCGCCATGCGCGATCGCCTTGTTGAATCCATCCCAGTGGGCCTGGCGCATCTTTTCCGGAACGATGATGTCGACACTCTGGCCAACCGCTTCGGCCGATGTAAAGCCGAAGACCAGTTCGGCGCCATGGTTCCAGACCCGGATCGTTCCTTGCAGGTCGGCGTAAATCACGGCTTCCTGCATGGCGGCGATGATATCGGCCGCTTGCGTGGCGATGGCGCCGGCGGCGGGCGCGCTGATGCTGCTTGCTTCAGTCATGATCGTGCTCCAGTAGAACCCGCTCGTCGCAGCGCCGGATACGACACTTGCGGGCGCGGGCAACGGCTTGGCTGTCGTGCGATTTACACATGTTTCCTTACCCATTCCGTGTACCGGCCGAGCCAGTCCGTCATGAACTTCCTGCTACCTTCGCCGATGTCGCCGGCGGCATCGAACAGGCCTTCCTTTGCCTGGATGAAGGCTTCAGGCTGCCCCAGGGTTGGCATGTCGAGATAGGCCAGGATGGTGCGCAGATGCTGTTGCGCGCAGGCCGTGCCGACGGCGCCGACCGACACGCCGATGATGCCGGCCGGTTTGCCGGACCAGGTACTCTGGCCGTAGGGACGCGATGCATGGTCCAGTGCATTTTTCAGAACGCCCGGAATCGAGCGGTTGTACTCGGGCGTGAAAAACAGCACACCCTGCGCGGCGCCGAGTTCTGCCTTCAGGCGCCTGACTGCTTCGCCTGGTGTGGCGTCGTCGTCCTGGTTGTAGAGCGGCAGGTCACCGATTTCAAGATGCTTGAATGAAAATTCGGGCGGCGCCAACTTTGCCAGTGCAGTGGCCATCTTGCGGTTGAGCGAATCCTTGCGAAGGCTGCCGACGATGACGGCGATGGTGAATTGACTCATGGGGGTTTCCTTTCGATTTGAGTGGCGCGCTGATAGCGCGGGTTGCAGTCGCGGCGTGCGACGCGGGCCGCAGTCCTGGCCGGTTCATGGTACGTGTTATTGCGCATGCCTGCGCCGGCGGACGGCCGGTTGCGGCGCGCCCTCAACTGGACGTGCGTTTGGGCACGGTTCATCGGCCGGAAGGCGTGTCCTCGCGCAGGAACGAGCGAAACGGTAAAACTTGTTATTTACATAACATAAATTATAAGAAATTGACTTTTAGAATCTACGGTGACGGCGCAACATACAGGGCACTCGATGAAGCCCCAGATCGACGTTGCGCCAATCGAGTGTATGGGCCACAACACCAGAGGCATACCGCCTGTGATCGAAAGCCCGAAAATATGAAACAAATGTCGATACCTCTTGAGGTTACGCCGAAATCGCATTAAATTGCCATAAGGAAACTAAGCGGGTGCCTCATGAAACACGTCAACGACAGCGGATTCACGCTCATCGAACTGATGATCACGATAGCGATCATCGCAATTCTTGCAGCCATCGCCCTACCGTCGTACAACCAGTACGTTGCCCGCTCAAAAGTCACCGAGGCAGTGGGAAGCCTGTCCGATGCGCGGGTCAGGATGGAGCAATACTTTCAGGATAGCCGCACCTATGCCAGCAGCGGCACGACCTGTGGCGCGGCCTTGCCTGCCAGCGGCAACTTTGCCTACAGCTGCGCAACTGTCTCCGCCGGCATGGGCTATACGGTGACGGCCGCAAGTCAAAGCGGCAAGGGCCTCGGCGCCGCCGGCGACTACACTTACACGATAGACCAGTCAAACGCAAAAGCCACGACGAAATACAAGGGTGTTGCGCAGACTGCCAAGAGCTGCTGGCTCATTTCGGGCACGGAATGTTAGCCCGCCGCCAGACAGGTTCGGCCGGCTTCACGCTGATCGAACTGATGATTGGCATCACCATCCTCGGGATACTGACGGCTTTCGCCCTGCCGAACTATTCGCAATGGATTGCCAATACACGGGTGCGCACGGCAGCCACGGGCCTGCAGAATGGTCTGATGCTGGCCAAGGCCGAAGCCGTTGCCCGCAACGCCAAGGTCCAGCTGGTCATGACCAACACCGATCCTGTCGCCGCCAATGTCGGCACGGTCGTTGCCAGCACGACCGGCAAGTCGTGGATGGTGCGGCTCTATCACAGCAACGGCGTCTACACCGCAAGCGATTTCATCCAGGGCCGCAGCAATGCCGGTGACGGCGCCAATACGAGCCTCGTCGCTGATCAGTCGAGCTTTGTGTTTACCGGTTCCGGCGGCATGTCACCGATCCCGGCGGCCAGCGTCGCCATCAACGCCGCCGGAACCGGCGCGTCGCGGCCGCTGCGCGTGACCCTGTCGCCTGGCAGCGCAATTCGGATGTGCGATCCGGCACTGAGCATCGCCACCACCACAATTGGCTGTTAAATGCCTGCCCAGCGCCCCAGCGAACAAGGCGGTGTCGCGCTTCTCGAAGCGCTGATTGCGATCCTGATATTTTCCTTCGGCATCATCGGCCTGGTGGGTGCGCAGGCAGCGGCCATCAAGAGCGCAGCCGATGCGAAGCTGCGCACCGATGCCAGCTATCTGGCCGGCCAGATCATCAGCCGGATGTGGGGCGACCGCGCCAATCTGGCCGATTATGCGCACTTCACCGGCGGCAGCAACTGTAGCTTCACCGGCGCCGCGGCCGCGTCGGCGAACGTCACCGAATGGCTGGGCAGTGCGACGCTGCCGGGAACGGTCGGCTATCTGCCCAACGGCGCCGCCCAGATCGTCGTCGATACCGGCACCAACATGGTCACGGTGACGGTCTGCTGGCGTGCGCCGCAGGAGACGGTGACCCACAACTACGCAAGCACCGCACTGATTTCAGGATGAACCGCATGCCAGCCTCCGTCCGCCACAAACACGGCTTTTCCCTGGTCGAGGTACTGGTCGGCATGGCCATCGGCATACTGGTACTGGTCATCATCATGCAGACCTTTGCGGTGGCAGAAGGCTACAAGCGCACCACCACTAGCGGCACCGATGCGCAGATCAACGGCCTGTCGGCGCTGCGCACGCTGGAGTCGGAAGTGCGCATGGCCGGCTACGGGCTGATGAACGGCGCCAACCTGTGTCCGACCATCAATCGGTTCTACAACGGCACCAGCACCAGCGCCACCACCATGCCGGCCAAAATCACCGACGGCGGCAGCGGTGCCGATTCGGTCGACGTCATCTACAGCAGTGCCGATACCGGTGCTGCGCCCTCGCGCATCGTGGCAGCCATGCCGACGCCGTCGAACGTCACCAAGGTCAGCACGCTTGGCAACCTCAGCACCTGCGACTTCGTGCTGTTTGCCGCCAAGGACGGCAGCAAGGCATGCTCGGTGCTGCAAGTAACCGGGCTGGAGCCGAACAACGTCCAGTTCCAGACCGGCTCGGGCCAGTCGAACTACAACCCGAACGGCGGTGCCCAGGTCGGTTACTTTCCACCCGGCGGCTACAGTACCAGCGACGTCATCATCAATCTCGGAAAACAGGTCAGCAAGCGGTTTTCGGTTCGCAGGACCGGCACGAGCGATGAATACTTTTTCCATCAGACCAATGTCAACGCGGCCGACGACGGCTGCAGTACACCGGACCCGACGCCGGAACTCGACATGGTCAGCAATGTCGTCAGCCTCAAGGCGCAGTATGGCGTGGCCGCAGCAGGCAGCCAGCAGGTCACCTGCTGGACCAGTGCCGCAGCGGGCAATACCGGCTGCGGCATTACCAGCGGCAGCAACTGGTCGGCGCCGACACCGGTCGACGCCAAGCGCATCAAGGCGCTGCGGGTGGCGGTCGTCGCCCGTAGTGCGCTGGCAGAAAAGCCCTCCAGCGGCAGCACCTGCAACACGACCACGGCCGCGCCGGCATCCTGGAGCGGCGGCCCGACCATCGACCTGAGCGCCGTACCGAACTGGATGTGCTACCGGTACAAGGTGTATCAGACCGAAATCCCGATCATCAACGTCATCTGGGCCAACACGTGAGCGCACCCCATGCCAGCTGCCGGTGGGCGCATGGCAGGCGCCGTGCGCGCGAGCGCGGCGTGGTGCTGTTCGTCGCCCTGATCGCCCTGGTGGCGCTGACGCTGGCCGGACTGGCGATCATGCGTTCGGTCGATACCGGCGGACTCATATCGGGCAACATGGCATTTCATCAGGCTGCGCTGCACCGTGCCGATATCGGTGTCGAGGCAGCCTTCATCGGCTTGCCCACCATCCTGGCAACCAGCAAGGATGCGAACATCGCCAACCAGTATTTTGCGGTGCGTCAGCCGGTCGACGGCAACGGCGTGCCGACCACTGCCGCTTGGGCGAATGTACCCTGCCGCACCAACACCAATGCCGTGGTCGACTGCAGCACGCAGGACTACCAGGTCCGATACGTCATCGACCGTCTGTGCGAAGTACAGACCAGCGGTTCGACCGCCATCACGAATATCCAGAATTACTGCTACGCCGATGTCGGCAACGGCAAGAGCGGAACCCAGGGCTCCTTCGGCGCGATCTTCAGTGGCGCCGATTCGGTGTACTACCGGGTTACGGTTCAGGTCAGCGGGCCGCACAACGCCAGCGCCTATGTGCAGACGCTGATCAGCACGAACTAGCAAGGCTTGATGCGCAAGCAAAAAAGGACCGCGATGACACCCATTTTTCTGCACCGACTGCCTGCAGTCGCTTCGCTGGCAGCGGCACTGTTGCTCTGCCTGCTGCACCATGCGCCGGCGCGGGCGGCATCGGCCGACCTGACCGACACGCCGCTGCCCGTCGTCAGTTCGGTCGCACCGAACATCATGATGATGCTCGATACGTCCGGATCGATGACCAACATCGTGCCCGATACACCTTACGATGCGAATGCGACTGTCCCTTATCTCGACATCTGCCCCGCCGCAAATATCCTGCCGGGGGGCGCGGCAACGATCTCCGCGCTCAACAACAACAATACCTTCGACATCGCGATCAAGATCGACGGTACGGCGCGCGTGGTGGTCGCCGGCGCCGGCGCCGCCTTTACCGGCCGGCGCTTTGGCATCGGTTCCGGCCAGTTCTGCTTCGATCCCGCGCAGCGGTACAACGCCCGGCTCAATGCGGATACGGCCTCGAGCGCGAGCGGCGACTGCGGCGCTGGCGGCACGCCCTGCAATTTTCCCGGCAGCGGCTACCTGGATGCGGTATTTACCGGAAATTACCTGAACTGGTACTTTTGCAGCGGCACCGCGCCGGCCTGCAACACCGCGGCAAATTTTGGTCTGAACGCACAGCGCAAGGCCGGTACGCAAACGCGAATCGAGATCACCCGCGCCGCCGCCAAGAACATCATCGACAGCCTCGACAATGTTCGGGTCGGCCTGGCGCGGTACAACAGCGTTTCGGGCGGCGCCGGTGGTGAACTGGTCATTGAAGTTGCCGGCAATTCGGCAGCGCAGAAAACGGCACTGAAAAACGCCGTCGACACGTTTTCTGCCTTCGGCAGTACGCCGCTGGCCGAGACGCTCTCAGGCATCGGTGCCTACTTTGCCCGCGTGCCGTCTGGTACCGCCGCCACGAACCTGACGCTTCATCCCGGCAATCCGGTGTCAGGCATGACGCCGTCCTATCTCAATCGCACCACCGCGCCGGCTTCGTCGGTCTTTTCGGGTGACGGCGCCGCCTTGCGCAACGGCGTGGCCGGCACGCCGACCCTGAAGGCGCCGATCCAGTATGCCTGCCAGAAGAGCTTTGCCGTGCTGATGACCGATGGCCGGCCGCAGAGCGACCAGAGCCTGTCGGGCGTCGGTGGCGTCAGCGGGTCGTCGCTGTGCGATTACCTGGGCATCGTCGGCAGTTGTCCGGTTTCCGGCGCGAACGCCTTCGGACAGAAGGTGGCTGCGGCTACCTCTGGCGTGAACGCCGGCTATCACGTCAACGGCACCAATCGCCAGCTCCATATCGGCGGCGTACATGAGTACGAATCCCTGGGCAGCGACTATCTGGACGACGTCGCCGGTGCGCTTTTCGACATCGATCTGCGCCCTGACCTGGTCAAGACCGGCGGCGCCAAGAACAACCTGTATACCTACACGATCGGTCTGGCCGACGAACAGGCGATCAACGACCCGCTGTTGCAGGAAGCTGCTGCAGCCGGCGGCGGATTGTTTCTGACGGCGGCCAACAGCAGCGAACTGGTCGCCGCATTCGAAACGGCGGCCAACGACATCCTGGCCAAGGATGGCTCTGCGGCCGCCGTTGCGGTGGCAAATGCCCACATCACCAACACCGACAGCGCCGTCTATGCCACCAGCTACAACTCCGGCGTCTGGGTCGGGGATTTGATCGCCTACCCCCTGAACACGACAACCGGCGTGCCGGACCTGAACGCGCCGATCTGGAATACCGGCTGCGCGGCACCGAACACCTATGTCGATGCAAACGACACCACCAAAGGCTTGCAGGGCTGCTCGGCACAGACACTGCTCGACCTGCAGACATCGGCCACGCGCAAGATCTTTACCAACAACGACACGCCTGGTTGCCTGTCGGGTTGCGGCATTCCCTTCCAGCCCACCACGGCCAGCGGCACTGCCGGCGTGAACAAGTTAAGCGTGGTGCAGCAAACGCTGTTGAATACGCCATTACGTACCGACGGCGATGCGGTCGTGGCATATCTGCGCGGCGACAAATCGGGCGAACTCAGCGGCAGCTTCCGGGTTCGCAATCACCTGCTGGGCGACACCGTCGATGCCGAGCCGCTGGTGGTGCGGGAACCGGAGCGTAACTATGTCGACGCCGGCTACGCGGCCTTCAAGGCCGCCAACAGCAACCGCGCCCGGATCATCGTTCAGGCAGCCAACGACGGCATGCTGCATGCCTTTGCCGAACAGACCGGCGTCGAGCAATGGGCCTTCATACCGAATCTGCTGATCAGCAATGCAAAAGACCCGAACAGCGCGGTCACCAGCCTTCTCAATACCCGTACGCGCAAGATCGGCTTCAATCATTACTTCCTGGTCGATGGTACGCCCGTGGCGGGCGATGCCGACCTTGGCAATGCCGGCAGTACCGGCAACAGCGCAACCAATTGGGCGACCCTCGTCGTCGGTGGACTGGCCAAGGGGGGGCGCGGCTACTATGCGCTGGACGTCACATCGACCACGGCGTCGACCGAAGCGAATGCAGCGGCCAAGGCGCTCTGGGAATTTCCCCGCAGCATAAGTAATGTCGCCCAGCGTGCCAGCGCCCTGCTGAACATGGGCTACGGTTATGCCAAGCCGATCGTGGTCAAGACCACTGCCGCAGGCTGGGTCGTATTGATCAGCTCCGGCTACAACAACGCCACCAATCCGGGCGACAGTGGCGGCGATGGCCTCGGCCATCTGTTCGTGGTCAATGCGCAGACCGGCGACCTGATTGCCGATCTGGTGACACCCGGCTGCAACGCATCGCCGGCGGCGAACCCGTGTGGCCTCTCGGGAATCAATGCCTACATCGATAATCGGGAAGTCAACAACCTCGTCGAGATTGCATACGGCGGCGACCTGTATGGAAACGTGTACCGCTTCGACCTGCGCAGCGCGTCGGTCTCCGGATGGCGCGTGACTGCGCTTGCCAAGCTGCGCTCGGGCGCCACCGCCAGCAGCCCGGTGCAGCCGGTGACGACCGTGCCGGAACTGGCGAAAATCACCATCGGCGGCGTCGACCGCTATTTCGTGTATGTCGGCACCGGCGCCTATCTCGGCCAGTCCGATCTGCCCTGCCCGCCGGCACCGGCGACCTGCAGCTGGACGCCGAATACGCAATCGACCCAGACCCAGACCATGTACGGCCTGCTTGACCCGCGCGACGGCTCCACCCTGGCCGACCCGCTCCTGCCCAACCTGGTGGCGCAGACCTACACCACCACGGGCACCAGCCGTACCTTCAGCGTGAACACGGTCAATTTCAATTCCAAGGTCGGCTGGTATGTCAACTTCACGGGTGGCGAGCGGCTGGTGACCAATCCGGCACTGGCAGCAGGCTCGCTGATCTTTACCAGCAATGCACCGAGCACGACGGCCTGCGTCCCCGGTGGCGGCAGCTGGCTCTATGCACTGGACTACCAGACCGGCGGCCAGCCGACGAACGCCACCTATGGCGGCACCTACCTCGGCGATGCCCTCTCGAGCGGCGCCGTCGTGATCCAGCTGCCGAACGGCTCCCGCAAGGCCGTCACCCGAGGCTCGGACAACACCACCAGAGTCTCTGCACTGGATGGCGCCGGTGCGCCGGCGAGCGGCCGGCGGGTATCCTGGAGGGAACTGATTGACAAGTGAAGCACAAGCCCTGCGGGCAAAGGCGCCGGTGCTGCGCCGGCAGACGCGGCCGTTGAAGCTCCTGCTGCTCGCAGGTGTGGTCGGCGTCCATGTCCTGGGCGTTGCGCTGCTGGTTCCGGTGGCGCCGGACGTCGGGCGCATCACGCCGGTGTTGCGTCAGCCGGTGCGGGTGCGGCTGCTCGACGGGTCGGCGTCGACGGTGGCCAGCAGCATGACGAACGACCGATCGACGCTGACCCTGCCGTTGCCTGCATCGCCAGAGGCGCTGATACCAGAAGGACGGATCGAGGTCGCACCTGAACATTACGCAGCAGTCTCCGATCGGTATTTCCCGGTCGCTGAACTCGGCCAGCGCCCGTCGGCAATCACCCTGCCGTCGCTCGAGACCTTGATGATCAGTCCGCTGGCGCATGGCACCGTGGTACTGCGGCTCTACATCAACGAGACCGGTACCGTCGACCGCATCGAAGTCAAGGACAGCAGCGTGCCGGCCGACATCCTCGCCAGGCTCCTGGCAATGCGCGATCGGTTGCAGTTCACGCCAGGGGTGCGCAATGGCGCCAACGTCAAGAGCCAAGTCACCTATGCGGTCGATCTGACGCCTGCCGAGGTGACCACCCTCGTATCGAGTGCGAACGCAGCGCCGCCCTAGAGAAAATTTCGTCATGGCATACACGCGCTATGCACCGCTTCGCACCACATTGCGGCGTTGCAGCGCGCTTGTGTGGCCCGCCCGGCGCGCCCTGCGCCTTGCACTGCGGCCCGAATCGATACGCATCACGCAGTCACCATTTCGAATTCCGCTCTAGGTGCATGGCCGGCA
The DNA here is from genome assembly GCA_025356535.1 of Herminiimonas sp. GTDB lineage: Bacteria > Pseudomonadota > Gammaproteobacteria > Burkholderiales > Burkholderiaceae_D > JANXSS01. The sequence continues at coordinate 1,989 of JANXSS010000462.1, read as the reverse complement.
CGACGCAATTGCGTCACGCCCCAGAAAAATATTAATATAATGCAACGTCGTCGGGCCGCAGGAATGCCGGCCTGCAGGCGATGTCCAAAAAATCTTAACGGGGGAAACAGGCATGAGAAGTGGCGGATTTTTCAAGAAAGTGCTCAAGCAAGGGGGCTGCGCACTGGCCCTGGCGCTGGCGGTATTGCCGGCCGATGCGGCCGATGCGCCCAACTATCCGACACCGAAGGAAGGCGACTGGATCGCCCGCGACTTTCGCTTTGCCAGCGGCGAAGTGCTGCCCGAGCTGCGCCTGCATTACACCACGGTCGGCGCGCCGACCGGCGAGCCGGTGCTGCTTTTGCACGGCACCAATGGCTCGGCATCGACCTTGCTGATTCCGCAATTCGCCGGCGAGTTGTTCGGCCCCGGCCAGCCACTCGACGCCAGCCGCTACTTCATCATCATCCCCGATGGCATCGGCACTGCGAAGTCGTCCAAGCCCTCCGACGGCCTGCGCATGAAATTCCCGAAATATAACTACGAGGACATGGTCGACGCACAGTACCGGCTCATGACCGAGCATCTCGGCCTGCGCCATGTGCGCATGATCCTGGGGTACTCGATGGGCGGCATGCATACCTGGCTCTGGGCGCAAAAGCATCCCGCCTACATGGATATCGCCGTGCCGATGGCCTCGATGCCGGTTGAAATGGCGGGTCGCAACTGGATGATGCGGCGCATGATCATCGACGCCATCCGCACCGACCCGGAATGGCTCAACGGCGACTACACGAAGCAGCCGCGCACCTTCCAGCTGGCTTCCGTGTACTTCAACATCGCCACCAACGGCGGCAGCCAGGGCCTCTACAAGCTGGCGCCAACTCGCGAGAAAGCCGATCAGCTGATCGAGCAGCGCATGAAGGCGCCGTTTGCGGCCGATGCCAACGACCACCTGTACGGCTGGGAAGCCTCGCGCGACTTCAATCCGAATCCGAACCTGGAAAAGATCCAGGCCCGTCTGCTGGTGATCAATTCCGCCGATGACGAGCGTAACCCGCCGGAGCTTGGCGTGATGGAAAAGGAGATGCGGCGTGTCAGGAACGGCAGCTACCTGCTGGTGCCGGGCAGCGACGTGAGCAGCGGCCATACGACAAACCTGCAGGCTAAATACTGGAAGAAGGAAGTCGGCGCGTTACTGCAGTCGACGCCGCGCGGCGCGCCCTGAGCGCGGCTGCGGGCTACCTCAGGCGCGACCGATGATGCAGGCGCTGGCCATCAGTTCTTCCAGCAGCGCCAGCGAAATCGCGCCCGAGACGGTATAGGGGTCGAGTTCCGGCAGGGCGGAATACTTCAGCACGATCGAGGCATTCACCTTGGCCAGGTTGACCTGTCCCATGGTCCAGCCACCGAAGCGCCGTTCGGTGATTTCCTCGTAATGCAGCAGTTCGACGTGCTCATGCCGTGCATCGCGGCTGATCCGGGAGAACAGGCGGTTGACCTGGTCGCGACCGCCTTCGATTGCCTGCAGGTAGATACCGTCGCCGTAGCAAAGGATGCCGGTGATGCCGACCGGCGGATTGTTGCGGCGCGAAGCGGCCAGGATCGACTCCGTGTCATCGGGCGCGCTGGCAACCGAGCGGCTTACATAGAGCAGACGCACGAGCATGATGGTTATTCCTTCGTATCGATGAGCGACAAAAATTCCAGGCGCAGGCTAGAGTTTTTCAGAAAAGAGCCGCGCATGACGGAGTTGATCATGCGGTTTTCCATGTCCTTGACGCCGCGCCAGGCCATGCAGTAGTGGTTCGCCTTCATGACGATGGCCAGGCCGTCCGGCTGGGTGCGTTCCTGGATCAGGTCGGCCAGCTGCACCACCGCTTCTTCCTGTATCTGCGGCCGGCACATGATCCATTCTGCCAGGCGCGCATACTTCGACAGGCCGATAACGTTGGTGTGTTCATTGGGCAGCACGCCGATCCAGACCCGCCCGATGACCGGGCAGAAGTG
>JANXSS010000429.1 GCA_025356535.1 Herminiimonas sp. | reverse complement strand
TCACGATCCGCGGGTGCTGGTCTTCGATGAGGCGACCTCGGCGCTCGACACGCAGTCGGAGAGCAACATCCTTGGCAACATGCAGGAGATTTTGCGCGGACGCACCGCCGTCATCATTGCCCACCGCCTGAGCACCATCATGCGCGCCGACCGCATCCTGGTGCTGTACGAAGGCGCCATCGTCGAACAGGGAACGCATGATGAACTGGTGGCGCGCCAGGGCATGTATTTCCAGCTGGTGCAGAAACAGTTGAGCTGACAATCGAGCTGACAATCGAGCCGAGACGCCATGAAGATCCTCGACCAACCGGAACCGGCCAACGCAGGCGACGCCCCCGGCTCCGCCATGTCGTACGCGGGCCTGATCGAAAAGATCGAGATCCTGCGCTCGACCCTGCGCTGGGCCACGCGCCTGGAGCGCGCCGACATCGAAAAGCTGCAGCGCCAGGCGAGCAGCCTGCGCGACGAAGTGCTGCGCCTGTCGCACAAGGAGCGCTTCCTCAATGCGGCGCTGGCGGGTGTGCCGACGCTGCATGCCGACCATGCCGACACTTCGCCGCGCGGACGCCGCCAGGCGCTGCTGGAGCGCAGCTTCGTCTTCGAGGGCACCTTCGGCGACAATCCGCGCCTGCTCGAAGCGCTGGAGATCGCCGAAAAAGCCGCGCCGACGAACCTGCCGGTGCTGATCGACGGCGAAAGCGGCACCGGCAAGGAACTGATGGCAAAGGTGATCCATGCAAACGGCAGCCGCACCGACCGGCCCTTCATTTCGGTCAACTGCGGCGCGATTCCCGAGAACCTGATCGAGTCGGAACTGTTCGGCCACAAGAAGGGCGCCTTTACCGGCGCGGCAAATGACCGCAAGGGCAAGTTCGAAAGCGCCCACACCGGCACCATCTTCCTCGACGAAATCGGCGAGCTGCCGCTGCAGGGGCAGGTCAAGCTCCTGCGGGTGCTGGAGTCGCACGAGATACAGCGGGTCGGCTCCGACGAGACGATGGTGGTCGACGCCCGCATCGTCGCCGCCACCAACAAGAACCTGCGCCGCCTGGCCGAGCAGGGCACCTTCCGCGAAGACCTTTTTTACAGGCTCGGCGTGATCCACGTGACCCTGCCGCCGCTGCGCGAGCGGCGCGACGAGATACCGCTGCTGCTGGCGTATTTCGGCGACGAGGCGGCCGAGGCACTGAAGCGCCGCCCGGTCCGGCTGACGCCGCGGCTGCGCCGCTTCCTGCTCGATTATGCGTACCCCGGCAACATCCGTGAACTGCGCAACACCATTTACCGCATCACCTGCCTGGCTTCCGACGTGGCCGACATCAACCACCTGCCGGAAGACGTGCGGGCCGCCGCAATGCAGCCGATAGGCGGGTTGCAAGCCGCAACCATGGTGGCGGGCAATGCGCTGCCGGGCGCAGGTACATCGTCAAGCCAGCGGCCAGCACCGGCGCCACCGGATTTAACGGGGCGCAGCACCGCGGCCGTTTCTGCCGCCAGCCGCAGCCCGAGCGGCGCCGGCGGCTTCGGCAATGCGCGGCGCGCGGCAAGCGACGAAGCGGAGCGGGCATTCCTGGAGCAGGCGCTGCGCGAAGTCGGCGGCGCCGTCACGGAACTGGCGCGGCGCTGCGCGATGAACCGCTCCTACGTCCAGGAACTGCTGAAAAAACATGGCATTCGCGCCAAGGACTTCAAGCATCCTGCCGCCGACCGCGGTCCGCAGGCCGGCTGAAGGCCGGGCGTTCCCGTGCAGGCTGCACCGCCGGCGGTGGCCTGCCGCCCGCCTTTGCGCCGATACCGGTTCCAGTCGGTCGGTGAACCGGTTTTTATGTGAACTACCCCGCGTTGTCTTACAACCGGGAACACAATATCCCACCCTCATCCGAAGCTAAACATGTATCGTTAGAAAGTAAAAACACGAGGCAGCATCACATGGTTGGCACGAGAATAAAATGTTCCCTGTTCCATGAAGGCGACCGGATCGAACGGCACACTGCAACGATGACCCCGCCGCAGGCAAGGCGCCCAGGCGCGGCAAAGGGTTGCGCCGCAACGCATGCCCGCTCAGCCGACGTGGAAACGCATCCGCCGTTGCGAGCGACACCGGCGCCCGAAGCGGCCGCAGGATCGGGCGCCGGCGCGCCGGTGTCGCCGCCGAACGGTCCGGCGGCAGCGGCAGCGCCTGCATCGCACGCCCGGGCCGACGCCAGCCTGACGAAGATCCCGGATGAGCTGGCCGCAAGGCTCGACGCCTGCCCGTTGACCGCGCGCCTGCCCGACCACCTCGTTACCGCCCTCTGGCATGCCCTGCAGGTCAGCACCAGGGCGCTGGAGGCAGGCCGGCTGCCTAAGCCGGGCGAGACGGACGACGTCGGGGCGGCTGCAAAAAAAGTGAGTAGCAAGCATGTCTCGGCACGCTTTGCCGGCATCCGGCTGATTGCCCGTACCGCAATTGCAGACCCTGCCCGCGCCGACGCCGGCGACGGCACCTATTTTTTGCATGCAAACCGCCTCGCGCTCGATTGCGGCCTGGACTTCATCGCTGCCCAGAAGCCGCACCGGTCGGAAATCGGCGGGTTTCTGGAGATGCTGCTGGAGCAGAAGGTCGGCCTCGTCGTCGATCTGACCGCTGCATCCGAGCGGGAAACCGACGCCTTCTATGCGCCCGCGCAGGGACGCTCCTTGCGTACCGAACGCGGCGACGTGGAAGTGGCCTGCGTTGCCCGCAAGCGGCTGCCGGCAATACGATCGAGCATCAAGCAGCTCGTCATCCGGCGTGGTCCTGCAAGCGACGATGCAAACCTTGCGAGCCATGCGCTGCAGCGACTGCATTTTGCCGGCTGGCCCGACCACGGCGTGATCGCATCCGGCACCCTGCGGGCGCTGGCCGACCAGGTCGAGCAGATGCAGGCAGACCGTGCCGCGCCGATCGTCGTGCACTGCATGGCCGGCGTCGGCCGCACCGGCACGCTGATCAGTTTCATTGCCGCCCGCAGGCGCTTGCACAGGCAGAAGGACGCCTGCTCCGTGCGCACCGTCGCCGGCACCTTGATGGAAACGATCGCACAGGGACGCAGGGACCGAGGGTGCGGCTTCGTGCAGACCAGGGCGCAGTTCGCGCTGGTGCTGGACGCGCTGCTGCAGGCGTGTGGCGGCGACACGGCGCGGCTGCCGTCGGCTTCAGGCGTCAGGATGGCGCGTGGTGTTTCAGCTGTGCGAAGTCTTGCCTGCGTGCCGGACGCGGTGACCGACGCCTTGCGGCAGACGGGCCGGCGGCTGACGGCATGGATCGACGAGATCGTGCGCGAGCGCAGCAGTGATGCGGCCGGCATGGCAACCATGCATGGTGCGGCAGTCGGGCGCGGTGCCGGAAGCGCCGAGCGCGCAGGAAGCAACGACGCAACGGTCATCATCGAAGCAAGCACCCCCCGACCTGCCAAAACCAGGCCCGCCGTCATCGACACGCCTGCAGTGGAGGACGCGGCGCCGGTATCTGCGCCTGCAATCGTGCTGCCCGATACGGCAGGTGCCGCAGCAGGTGCCGCAGGCCCGCCACGCGCGCCGGTCGAGTCGACCGCCCCGCGCCCTGGCGGTAGGCGGGCGTTCGCCGGAGACGATACGCTGTCGCACTGCTATGGACAAGCGATTGCACGGCTCGACCAGGTGCGCAGCATCAGCGAGATCGACGCGCTGCTGGCGGAAATCGTCGTTCAGGCGCAGCGTGATGGCGGTCCCGGTTTCAACGTCACCGCCACGCAGCAGGAAACGCTCAGGGGGGCGGTGCAGAAGCGCTTTGAGCGCCGTGACAAAGGCATCATCTTCCAGGCGCATCTTGCGCGCACGGCAAACGGCGAAGGCTTGCCGGCATCCGGCGAGAAGGCGGCTTCTGATCCGGCAACCGTCGAGCGGGCGGCGTACCAGCATGGATAGGGCCGTGCCACCGGTAAAGACAAGCCGTTGCGCAAACCCGGCCGCTGCAAATGCAATTCCGGCGTCCGCCGGCCACGATGCAGACGCCTTGCCTGCCGGCGGGCGTTCTGCCTGGCCGATGCTGCTTGCGCTCGGTACCGCGTTTTCACTCAGCCAGGCCTTTCGCACGACGGCGGCGATGATGGCCAGCCAGTTGCAGACCGATTTCAACCTCTCGGCGCAGCAGTTGGGGGGCTTTGCCGGCGCATTCCATTTCGCTTTCGGCGCCATGCAGCTGTTCATGGGCGTGAGCATCGACCTGCACGGCGTGCGGCGCACGGTGCTCGCAGCGTTTCCCTTTGCGGTGATCGGCGCCCTGATGTCGGCGCTTTCGAGCCAGTATGCGATGGTCGTTCTTGGCCAGATACTGGTCGGGGTCGGTTGCGCGCCCGCATTTCTGGTCTGCACCGTGTTCATCTCGCGCCGGTTTGCGCCGCAGCGCTTTGCCGCCGTCTCCGGCCTGATGATGGGCGTTGGCGGCCTCGGGATGCTGATGACCGCCACGCCGCTGGCCTGGGTGGTGGCGGTCAGTTCATGGCGCACCGGATTTTTGGTGCTGGCGGGCCTGTCGGTGGCGGCCTGGCTGGTGATCTACATCGTCGTGCGCGACGCCGAACAGGCGCACGAGCGCGCCGCGGAGTCGCTGGGTGCGGCACTGCGCAGCGTCGGCACCCTGTTTGCGATGCCGCACACGCTGGGTATCCTCGCGCTCGGTGCGGTGACCTATGCAGCCTTCATGACCCTGCGCGGTCTGTGGCTGGGGCCGCTGCTGACCGGGCGCTTCGGTTATTCGCTGGTGCAAAGCGGCAACATCGCCTTGATGGTGTCGATCGTCTCGATCCTCGGGCCGCCTTTTTTTGGCCGCCTGAGCGCCTCCGGCGGCGTGCGGCGGCGCTGGATCATCGGTTTTACGCTGGCTTACGCGGCGCTGTTTGCCGTTCTGGCGGGCGCGGCTACGGCAATCGTCGCCGTGCCGGCGCTGCTGTCGATCGGCTTTCTGTCCGGTTTCATCGTACTGCAGTACGCCGACGTGCGGGCCGCCTATCCGGCGGCGTTGACGGGACGCGCAATGGCGGTCTATACCATGGCGATGTTTCTCGGCATCGGCGCCATGCAGTGGGCCACCGGTGCCATTGCATCGCTGGCGACGCGCCATGGCGTCGACGCTTTTTCTGCGGTCCTGCTTGCCATTGCCGTACTGCTGGGTGCGGGCGCACTGGCGTTCGCGCTGTTGCCGACACCGACAGCGGCAATGGCGGCGCGGCGCGACGCTCGCAAGTGAATCCGACGCCAGCGGTGCGCCCGGCGGCGCCTTTGAGCCCGGCCGGCTCGATGGGGAAGCGGCTTATGCCGCCGGATTGAAGACCGTGCGCTCGCTGCTGTAGGGATCGGTTGCCGTGACCACGACAACCGTGACGTTGTCGGCGCCGCCGCGTTGCAGGGCCAGCGCAACCAGCGCCTGCGAAGCCTGCCGGCAGGAACCATGCAGCAGCGCATGCGCGATCTCGCAATCGGCCACCGTGTTGGTCAGGCCGTCGCTGCAGAGCAGGAAAATGTCGCCGTCTTCGACCGCCAGTACGGTTTCATCCAGCGTCAGCGTCGCCGTCGCGCCGACGGCCCGCGTGATGACATTGGTGCCGCTTGCCACCGGAGCGGCGCTGCCGCCCGGACCGGAGGCGGCAAATGCGCTGGCTGCACCGGCCGCATCCGGCTGGCGATGGTCGCGCGTGAGCTGCCGCAGCACGCCGTGGCGCATCAGGTAGGCGCGGCTGTCGCCGGCCCAGAGAATGGCGCATTGCGCCTGCGTTGCCAGCAGCGTCACGACGGTCGTGCCGATCATCGGCACGCCGCGGGTGACGGCAAGCATGCGCAGTTCGTCATTGAGCTTTTGCAGCCGGTTGTTGACCGCCAGCGAAAAGGCGGCCAGCGGCGTGCAGGGCGCCTGGCAGGCCAGGGCCCGGACCAGCATGCTGCTTGCAAGCTCGCCGAAATCATGCCCGCCCATCCCATCGGCCACGGCCCACAGCCCGCTTTCGCAGGCGTCCAGACAGGCGTCTTCGTTAACGCGCCGCACCAGTCCGACGTCCGACAGGGCGGCCGACGACCAGCAGAAGCGGCCCGGCTCCATCGCAGTTTCCTTCAGTGACGCGATATCGTGCTGGCCTGATCCGCTGCAAGGTCGATCACGGCATTTGCGCCGGTGTTGTACACATCGGTGTTTTGCGTCTGGAACGTTGCCTGGTTCGCGCTGATGAACTGGTTGAAGATGTTGTTGGTGATGTTGACAAAGGGCGATCTCAAGAATCAAGTGCAACACCTTCTCCTGTAAGGTGCTGCAATGCCAAGAACCTATATTCACCTGACGCCCCAGGACCGGGCCGTTGTTATGGCCATGCGTGATGACCA
>JANXSS010000417.1 GCA_025356535.1 Herminiimonas sp. | reverse complement strand
AATTCGAGTGCCGGCAGCCGGTCGACCAGCACGCCGTGCGACTTCAGCAGATAGGCAACCGCCACCATCGCCGCCAGCGCAAAGGTACCGTAGCCGATGAAGTTTGCCGGCACGTGGATCTTCATCCACCAGCTCTGCAGTGCCGGCACCAGCGGCTGGATTTCGGCCGCATCGCGGCTGACCGTGTACCAGAGCAGAAAGCCGACTGCCGCCGAGATCACCAGCAGCACGAAGGGCCCCAGCTGGCGGGTCTTGTAATGCTGTTCGTAATACAGGTAGAACAGCGCCGTGATCATGCAGAACAGGATGAAGACTTCATACAGGTTGGATATCGGTATGTGGCCGACATCGGCGCCGATGAGATACGACTCGTACCAGCGCACCAGCATGCCGGTAAAACCCAGCACCACCGCCGACCAGCACAGCTTGCTGCCGACCGACGCGCCGAAGGCCGAACGCGTGATCAGCCCGCCCCAGTAGAACAGCGTCGACAGGAAGAACAGCGTGCTCATCCAGAGGATTGCCGACTGGCTCGACAGGGCATATTTGAGCAGGAATTTTTTGTTGGCCATGTCGAGCACGCCGCCATACAGCGCCATGGCCGACAGGGCCAGAACGGCCAGCAAGGCCATCAACGGGCGCACCGGCTTCCAGTGCCAGCCAAGCCAGGCAAAGGTCGGCGCGGCCAGCAGCAGGATCAGTTTTTCGTAATAATCCATGTAGGCGCCGAAACGATTGAGCGCGTACAGGGACGCGGCCAGCAGCGCTGCACCGTAGAGCCAGTCGAGCAGCGTCAGGCGCCGGAAAAAACCCGGCGCCGGTGCATAGGATTGCGAATGTGTCAGGTCCATCTATGTCTCCAGGTCATTGCCGCGCTGGGCTGTCTGCAAATGCGTCATGAACAGCGCCTGCGCAGGTGTTGTCGCACAGTATAGTGGACTCGGTTCACGCATGCTGCGCCGCGCTGGACTGCGCCAGCTGCGCCTTCAGACGGCCGAACTCCACCTCGAAATCGAGTGTCTTGCGCTGCGAACTCATCGCCATCAATGCCTCGGTGCCGCCGGTCGCGTCGGACTTGAGCCAGACCCAGACCCGGCGCTCGCGAATGTAGAGCATCGAAAAGACACCCAGCACCAGGAACAGGCACCCCAGATACACCACGTTCTTGCCCGGTGAACGGGTCACCTGCAATACCGATGCTTTGACTTCTTCGAAGCCGGTCAGTTGCAGGTAAACCGGCGCGCCATACAGGAAGGCGTCGGCAAAGGCATTGGTGGCCAGTTGCAGGAAGCGCGCGTGTTTTTCGTCCGCCTCGACCGGCTTGATGCCGTCTTTTTCGCGCGCCACCTGCCAGAGGTCCCAGAGGCTGCCGTTCAGTATCTTCATGAAGACATCGGCGGCCTTTTCCTGGTCCGCTGCCGGAATCCGGCGCAAAAAGTTCGACACCGCCACGAAGCCCGATGCGCGCGCATCGCCGGCAAAGATGCCCAGGCTTTTTTCGGCCGACTCCATCAACTGCTGCTGCAGTTTCTGCGCGTCGCCGGCGCTCGACACCGCCCGCAGCGCATACCGGCGCGCCGCCTGTGCCCGCATGGCCGGATCGGCCAGGGCTGCCCGCAACCGCATCCATTCTTCCAGCGAGTCATTGTCGTCGGCCGGTATGCGCAGGTAACGAAAGGCGGCGTCCGGTGTCTCGCGCATGCCGGCCAGAAAAACATAATTGCCGTCGACCAGTGCCGGCTGCATGTAGTTGTTGAACTCGCGCGCCTGCCCGGTCTGGTCGCGCAACTTGTATTGCACGCTCGGGCCGACATTTTTCAGGTCCTTGCTGTTGGCGGTCTTGGCAGCATTGCCCAGCCGCTTGTCGAGGCCGTCGCTGAAGCTCTGGCCGAAACCCTTCGCCAGATTCACGCCGCGCACGTCCTGCCCATTGGCGCCACTGCCAGCGCCACCGGCACTGCCGGGGTCGGCGCCGGTGCTGCCCGGATTCATGTTTTCGACATTGAAGGGCCGAAAGCCGGTGAACTCGATGCTGAAGGCGCCGCTGGCTGGATTGGCAAGCGGCGTGGCGCCGCCGACTTCGCCGGCCACCGGAAAACCGGCGCGCTGCATGCCCTGCATCGGATAGCCGGTGAGCTTGAGCTTGCTGCCGCCGTCTTCGAAACTCGACTGGTACACCGCCAGGCCATTGTAGAGCAGGGGCTCGTTGACCTTGATGGTTGCCGGAAAACGCTTGCCGGTTTCATGGTCGGTCACCACCACCTGGCTGGCGAAGAGCTTCGGCATGCCGGTCGAATAGAAATCGATGACGAATTTTTTCAGCTCGATCGTGATCGGCAGATCCTGCACCAGCACGCCATTCTGTTGCTGGATGATTGCGGTCGTGCTGTTGCCGCCTTCCGGAATCATCATGTTGCCGCGAAAGGTGGGGTTGCCCAGGCCGAGCCGGTGCTGCGCCGGTATCTGCGCGATGATGCCGTTGCCGGCGAAAGCCGTCTTGCCGTAGAACCATTGCTGGAAACGAATCGGCAGATCCGAATCGAGCAGGCCGCCGATGCAGATGATGACGATGGCGCTATGGGCGAAGATATAGCCCCACTTGTTGGCGGCGCCCTGCTTGGCGGCGATCAGGGTGGCGTTTTCTTTTTCGACCAGCTTGACCTTGTAGCCGGCCGCACCGATGCGAGCAGCCAGGTCCTGCGCCAGCACCGCGCGCGGCGTGGCCACCTGCCAGGCCTGCCGGTGATGGAAATTGCGCAGCGACTGCTCACGCACGTTCTCGCGCCAGCTGCGCATGTCCTTGATCATCTTCGGCGCATTGCGGGTGATGCACAGCGACGTCGACAGCACCAGGAAGCCCAGGATCATCAGGAACCACCAGGCCGCATACACTGAGTACAGGCCGAAGGTGCCGAAGATTTCGAACCAGAACGGGCCGAACTGGTTGACGTAATTCGGCAGCGGCTCGTTCTGCTTCAGGACGGTGCCGATGACCGAAGCGATTGCCAGCAGCGACAGCAGGCTGATGGCGAAACGCATCGATGAAACCAGTTCCACCACCTCTGCCAGCCAGCGACGACGGGTCTTGATCTGTACGCCTGCAGTGCTCGGTGTCATGGAATGCGCTCGCAAATGTCGGTCGGCGGTTCAAAAAAAAAGGTGGCCAAGGCCACCCGGTTTGCTGCTTGTATTGTAGTTGTTATGTTCAGGTGGCGCTGCGTCGCGCCACCTGCGGCAGATCAGCGCAGGCCGGCGATGTAGTCGGCCACTGCCTGCATTTCATCATCGGACAGGCGCTTGGCGATCGTCGTCATCTGAATGCTGTTCTTGCGTGCGCCGGTACGGAAGTTCACCAGTTGCGCCGTGGTGTATTCCTGATGCTGGCCACCCAGGCGGGCGAATTGCGCCGGAATACCGGCGCCGTTCGGTCCATGGCAGGAAGCGCAGGCCGGCACGTTCTTGTCGGCGATGCCGGCACGATAGATGCGCTTGCCGAGTTC
>JANXSS010000394.1 GCA_025356535.1 Herminiimonas sp. | reverse complement strand
AACAGGCGGCTGCCCTGGCGCTCGAATGCGAAGCTGCGGCGCTGCAGACCGACAAGCGCATCACCAACAGCGAAGGTGCCGGTGTGTCGGCGCAGCAAAGTCATTTTTTCAGCGCCCACACGCATGGATTCCGGGGCGGCTATGCCAGCTCGCGGCATTCGATTTCCGTAGCGCCCATCGCCGGCAAGGGCAACGGCATGCAGCGCGACGCCTGGTACAGCTCGATGCGTTCGGCCGACGAACTCGCGAGCCCGCAAGCGGTCGGCCGTTACGCGGCTGAACGGGCGTTGTCGCGCCTCAAGTCGCGCAAGATCAGCACGCGCGAATGCCCGGTGCTGTTCGAGTCGCCCTTGGCAGCAGGCCTGCTCGGCGGCCTGGTGCAGGCCACCAGCGGCGGGGCGCTGTACCGCAAGAGCACCTTCCTGCTCGACTCGCTCGGCAAGCGGGTACTTCCGAAGCACCTTGATGTGGTCGAGGATCCCCATGTGATGCGTGGCAAGGGCAGTTCGCCATTCGACGGTGAGGGCGTCACTACGAAGGCACGCAAGGTGGTCGATGCCGGGCGGCTCGAAGGCTATTTCCTGAGCACTTATTCGGCACGCAAGCTCGGCATGAAAACCACCGGCAATGCGGGCGGCTCCCACAACCTCACGCTGCGTTCAAGGCTCACGAAGGCGGGCGACGACCTCGACGCCATGCTGGCCAAGCTGGGCACAGGCCTGTTCGTGATCGAATTGATGGGCCAGGGCGTGAACTACGTCACCGGCGACTACTCGCGCGGCGCCAGCGGCTTCTGGGTCGAGAGCGGCCGCATCGCGTACCCGGTGGAAGAAATCACCATTGCCGGCAACCTGAAGGACATGCTGATGGGCATCGAGGCCATCGGCGCCGATGCGTACACCTACGGCGCCAAAACCACCGGCTCGATCCTGGTCAATCGGATGAAGATCGCCGGTAGCTGATCAGGCTCCTGCCAGCGCGGCTTTCACGGCTGCCGACACCTGGCCCATGTCGGCCTTACCGGCCAATTGCGTCTTGACGGCGCCCATGACCTTGCCCATGTCGCCGGGGCCGGTCGCGCCCAGTTCGGCGACGATCGCCTTCACTGCCGCCAGGACCTCTTCGGCGCTCATGCGCTGCGGCAGGTACGCTTCCAGCACCTTGATTTCAGCGGCTTCCTTGTCAGCCAGATCGGTGCGGGCGGCCAGCGTGAACGCGGCGACGGAGTCCTTGCGCTGCTTGATGAGCTTGTCGACGATGGCAATGACCATCGCGTCGTCGAGTTCGATGCGCTCGTCGACCTCTTTTTGCTTGATGGCTGCCAGCAGCAGGCGGATGGTGCCCAGGCGCTCCGAATCCTTGGCGCGCATGGCCGTCTTCATGTCTTCGGTGATCTGTTCCTTGAGGCTCATGGCGTGGTCCTTTTTAAGCAAGTGAGGCCAGGCGTTCCGGCGCGGAACGTCTGCTGAAGAAAAAACAAAAGCCGCGGCAGGTTGCCCTGGCGCGGCTCGATTCGCTCGTGATTCGCTGCGTTAATCAGCGAATCCGGTCTGCGAACGCAGTGCTTAGAACAGCTTCTTGGGAAGCTGCATGCTGCGGATGCGCTTGTAGTTGCGCTTGACGGCGGCAGCCTTCTTGCGCTTGCGCTCGGCAGTCGGCTTTTCGTAGAACTCGCGGGCGCGCAGGTCGGTCAGCAAACCGAGCTTTTCGATGGTGCGCTTGAAGCGGCGCAGGGCGACGTCGAACGGCTCGTTTTCTTTGATGCGGACAGTGGTCATTTAAAAATAAGTTGGATGAATTTGGCAGGGGAAGATCAGGCCCCCAAGCCGGGGTTCCTCAACTGAAACATTTTGCGGCCGTTGAGGGAAGGCCAAAGTTAGCCACCAATTATAGCCGGGGTTTGACTGTCGGTTCCAGCGCCTGCGCGCAGGCAAACCCACTGGCCCATGCCCACTGGAAGTTGTAGCCGCCAAGCCACCCCGTGACATCGACCACCTCGCCGATGAAGTAGAGGCCGCGCTGCTTCGATTCCATGGTTTGCGACGACAGGTCGCGCGTGTCGACGCCACCAGCGGTGACTTCGGCTTTCTTGTAGCCTTCCGTGCCGTTCGGTGTGATCTGCCACTGCGCGATACGCTCCGACAGCGCCGCCAGCGCGCGATCGGTAGCTTCGTTGATCGGGCGCTGCAACGTCGCGTCCTGATCTGCCCATGCATCGGCCAGGCGCGACGGAACCAGTTGCGCCAGTTCGTTGGCGACGCGCTTTCGCGAGCGGACCTTGGCCTGGTCCAGCGTGACGGCCACATCGGTGCCCGGCGCAAAGTCGATGGTGAGCGGCGCGCCGTCGCGCCAGTAACTGGAAATCTGCAGCACGGCCGGACCCGACAGGCCCCGGTGCGTGAACAGCAAGTCTTCCAGGAAGCTCATGCGATCTTTCTTGCTGCCGGTGGTGATCTGGACCGGCAAGGCCAATCCGGCCAGGCTGGCATAGGGCGCCCAGCCATCACCGGCAAACGTCATGGGCACCAGAGCCGGACGGGGCGTGACGATTCGCAAGCCGAACTGCTGCGCGATGCGGTAGCCAAAATCGCTGGCCCCGAGCTGTGGAATCGACAACCCGCCGGTCGCGATCACGAGTTGCGGCGTCTCGACGAAGCCGCGTGCCGTGGCCAGGCGGTAGAGGCCCGTGCCAGCCGAGGCGGATGCGGCATCGTTGCCATCGCCATCGCCATCGCCATCGCCGATCGAATGCGTCACCTTGCCGACACTGCAGGGCTGCCAGTGCACGACGCCACCGTTGGCGCATTCGGCCAGCAGCATGTCGATGATCTGCTGCGACGGGCCATCGCAAAACAGCTGGCCCTTGTGCTTTTCGTGGTGCGCGATGCCGTGCTTGTCGATCAAGGCGATGAACTGCTGCGGCGTATAGCGCGACAGGGCCGAGCGGCAGAAGTTCGGGTTCTCGCTGACGAAGTGCTTTTGCGGTGCGCGTGGGTCCAGTTCGCGATTGGTGAAGTTGCAACGCCCGCCGCCGGAGATGCGGATTTTTTCGGCAATGCGTTCGCTGTGGTCGATCAGCAGCACCTTGAGCCCGCGCTGCCCGGCTTGGGCTGCGCAGAACAGGCCGGCGGCGCCGGCACCGATCACGACGACATCGAAGTGGAGAGCGTCCGCTGGCGACCTGGAATCCGACAGGCTGGAGAGTGGCGGTTTGCCGGGGTTAGCCGGGCCTTCGTTGAGTTTGTCGTGCATCCCTGGGCCCGTCCGGCATTTTTAATCAGGCGGGATTCTAGGGGCTCGACTTGCGCAACGACCTCGCGCTCCTGCCCGGACCCGGCTTCACGTACCGAACTGCTGCAGCGAGTTCGATGTCGAGGCTGCTGCCACGCCGCGCAATACGTCGCCGATGACGATCACGGCAGGGCTGCCAAGTCCGGCGCCCGTCAGGTCCGACTGCATGCGAGTCAGTGAAGTCACGATGTGTCTTTGTCGTGGCAGCGTGGCGTGCTGGATCACAGCGACCGGCGTGTC
>JANXSS010000358.1 GCA_025356535.1 Herminiimonas sp. | reverse complement strand
GTTCGTGGCGATCACGCTGCTGGCTGGCCTGCAGACGATCTCGCCTTCGTACTACGAGGCCTCGGCCATCGACGGCGCCACGCCTTGGCAGCAGTTCCGCCACGTCACGCTGCCGCTGCTCACGCCCATCATTGCGGTGGTGATGACGTTCTCGGTGCTGTTCACGTTCACTGACTTCCAGCTCATCTACGTGATCACGCGCGGCGGCCCGCTCAACGCCACGCACCTGATGGCCACGCTCGCCTTCCAGCGTGCCATCAACGGCGGCGCGCTCGGCGAAGGCGCGGCGATCGCAACGCTGATGGTGCCGTTCCTGCTGGCCTCGATCATGTTTTCATATTTCGGCCTGCAGCGGCGTGGCTGGCAACAAGGGGGTGACAAATGAGCGCCGATCCAGGCATGACCGGCACGATGCCGACCGCCGCCGCCCGCCGCAAGGCAGCCAGGCAAGCCAAGGAAGACGGCAAGAACGACAGCGGCGGCATGAACTACCTGCAAAGCATGCCGCGGCGCTGGGTAACCGTCTACATACCGCTGGCAATCTTCGTCTTCATCCTGCTGTTTCCGTTCTACTGGATGGTGATCACGGCCTTCAAGCCGGATGCCGAACTGCTCTCGCGCAGCGGCAATCCGTTCCTGGTGATCGCGCCGACGCTGGCGCATTTCAAGAAGCTGATCTTCGATACCGCCTATCCATCCTGGATGTTGAATACCGTGATCGTCTCCACGGTCGCCACCTTCACCTCGCTTGCGGCCAGCGTGTTTGCCGCCTATGCGATCGAGCGCCTGCGCTTCCAGGGGGCCAAGAAGGTCGGCCTGGCGATCTTCATGGCCTACCTGATTCCACCGTCGATCCTGTTCATTCCGCTGGCGGCGATCGTCTTCCAGCTCGGGCTGTTCGATACCCGCTGGGCGCTGATCCTGACCTATCCGACCTTCCTCATACCGTTCTGCACCTGGCTGCTGATGGGGTACTTCCGCTCGATTCCCTACGAGCTGGAAGAATGCGCCCTGATCGACGGCGCCACGCGCTGGCAGATCCTGGTCAAGATCATCCTGCCGCTGGCGGTGCCGGGCCTGATTTCGGCCGGCATCTTCGCCTTCACGCTGTCGTGGAATGAATTCATCTATGCGCTGACCTTCATCTCGTCCTCCGAGGTCAAGACGGTGCCCATCGGCGTGATCACGGAACTGATCGACGGCGACGTCTACCACTGGGGCGCCCTGATGGCCGGCGCCCTGCTGGGTTCATTGCCGGTGGCGGTGGTGTATTCGTTCTTCGTCGAATACTACGTCTCGGGCATGACCGGAGCCGTCAAGGAGTGAATCAAGGCTGAAGCGGAACCGGCGTCATGCCAGCCGATTCCGCCACAGTCAACTCGATGGCCGTCCAGTCGAGCGCACCGCGGCCTTTTGCCATCGAGCCGAGCAGGCGCTCGTGCAGGAGATTTGCCAGCGGCATCGGCACGCCCGCGGCTTCCGCGCTGGCCTGCACCAGCTTGACATCCTTCATGCCCAGCGCCAGGGCGAATCCGGCCGGCGCGTAGGTACGCGCAGCCAGGATGCGGCCATAGTTCTGATAGATCGGGCAACTGAAGATCGACTGGCCGAAAAAGCTCGTCAGCGCGGTGCGGTCGATGCCGCTTTTTTCGGCAAGCGTCAGCGCCTCGGACATGGCTTCGACGGCCGAGAGGATCATGAAATTGCCGCACAGCTTGACCAGGTTGGCCGCACCGGGGTCGTCGCCAAAATCGGCAACCGACTGGCCGATTGCCGCCAGCAACGGCTGCGCAAGCGTCTTGGCCGCTGCAGCGCCCGACTGGCAGATCCACAGCTTGCCTTCGGCTGCCGCGGCCGGCCGTCCGAAGACGGGCGCTGCCAGATACTGGCCGCCATGCCCTTGCTGCAGCGTCGACAGGGTGCGCGCGGTGTCGGCTGCAATCGTGCTCATCGAGACATGCAGGCCGCCGCCCAGTTTTTCCGCCACGCCCTGCGTCGTCATCAGGTCGGTCAGCACGGCGTCGTTGCTGAGCATGGTCAGCACGATGCCTCCAGGTGTCACGGCCTCGGCCGCGCTGCCGGCCATGCGGGCGCCGGCGGCAACCAGCGGCGCGCACTTGTCGGCGCTACGGTTGTAGACGGTGACGTCAAAACCGGCCTTGACGAGTTGCAGCGCCATCGGCGCACCCATGCTGCCGATGCCCAGGAAAGTGACGCTGGTGCCGTTTTTTGCCGATGTTGCGTGCGTGTCGTTCATGCATGTCTCCGATGTTTTTGATGGAAGGTCAGGCTTGCGGTGCGATCCCGGTTCGTTCCCGGTTCGTTCCCGGTTCGCTCTCAGGCCGGCAGCCTGCCGCCGAGTTCCTGTGCGATGTAGGCGCGCACGATGTCGTCAAAGCCGGCGTCGCGTTCGAAACCCAGCGCGTCGGCGCGGTCGGTGATGAAGTCGCCAGGCCACGAATTGACGATGCGCTCGATTGCCGCATCGCGCTGCCAGGCGATGCGCGCCGCCGTCGCGTCGCCGGCCACCCGCGCCAGCGCAGCGGCCATCTCGCCCACCGTGACCGAGAGCCCCGGCAGGCTCAGGATGCGGCTGCTGCCGAAGCCCGCGCCGTCGACTTCATGGCCGTGGATCATGTTGGCAATGGCAACCGTTGGCGAGGCCAGCCACATGACGGTTTCCGGCGCCACCGGGCAGATTGCCTCGATGCCGTTCAAGGGTTCGCGGATGATGCCGCTGGCAAAGCTCGACGCGGCCCGGTTCGGTGCGCCCGGCCGCACGCAGACGGTGGGCATGCGCAGCACCCGGGCGTCGATGAAACCGCGCCGGCCGTATTCATTGACGAGCAATTCGCCGGCGACCTTCTGCACGCCGTAGGAACTCTGCGGCATCGGCGCGTAGTCGTCCGGCACCCGCGCCGGCAGCTTGCCGCCGAAGGCAGCCACCGAGCTGGTGAAGATGAATTTGGGCCGGTTGCCGTTGGCGCGGGCGCGCTCCAGCAAGAGCCGCGTGGCGTCGAGGTTGATGCGCATGCCGAGGTCGAAGTCGGCCTCGGCCTGGCCGCTGACCACCGCTGCCAGGTGGAATACGGCGTCGGTCTGCGGCGTGAGCACCGCTGCGATGGCGGCGGCATCGGCCACGTCGCCGACCACCGTCGCCACGCGTGCATCGTCGACACCCGCGGCGGCGACGATATCGAACAGGGTCACTTTGGTCACGGCGCGCAGCGCGCCGTTGCCATCGGTCAGGCTGCCGCGCGCCAGGATGGCTTTTGCCAGCCGGGTGCCGAGCAGTCCGGCGCCGCCGGTAATGAGGATTTGCATGGATAACTTTCAGATTGTCGTATAACTGCGCTGGAAGCATAACGCAGGCGGTAATATGATGCCAGGAACACAAAACTTCCCGCATGCCGCCAGACGGCATTCGCCTTCAACCATCGACCTGGAGAAAGCCATCTTGACAACCGACGCCACCGCAGCAGCAAACACCCCGAACGCATCGCCATCGACCGCCGGTCCGGTCGGCGTCATCGGCCTGGGCTCGATGGGCTTCGGGGTTGCGCAATCGCTCCTGAAGGCCGGCTTTGTCGTGCATGCCTGCGATGTCCGGCCCGATGTGCTGGCGCGCTTCGTGGCGCTGGGCGGCGTGGCGGCGGCCACACCGGCAGCACTCGCTGCCAAGGTCGACAAGCTGATCATCCTGGTGGTCAATGCGGCGCAGACCGATGCCGTGCTGTTTGGCGAGAGTGGCGCCGCAGCCGCCCTGCCGCCGGGCGCAATCGTGATTTCCAGCGCAACGGTGGCGCCCGAGTATGCGGTGCAGCTCGCGGCGCGCCTCGAAGCGATGGGACTGGTCAACATCGACGCACCGGTCTCGGGCGGCGCGATCAAGGCCGCGGCCGGCGAGATGACGGTGATGGCCGCCGGCGCACCGGCCGCGTTTGCGCGCTGCAGCGCCCTGTTCGAGGCGATTGCCGGCAAGCTCTACCGGCTCGGCGACACGCCCGGCAAGGGCTCGACGGTCAAGATGATCAACCAGTTGCTGGCCGGCGTGCACATCGCTGCAGCCGCGGAAGCCATGGCGCTTGGCATCAAGGCCGGCGCCGATCCGCAGGCACTGTTCGAAGTCATCAGCAACAGCGCCGGATCGTCCTGGATGTTCCAGAACCGCGTGCCGCATATCCTGGCCGGCGACTACACGCCCCATTCGGCGGTCAACATCTTCATCAAGGACCTGGGCATCGTGCTCGATTCGGCGCGCAAGCATTCCTTTCCCCTGCCGCTGACGGCCACCGCGCACCAGATGTACCTGAGCGCGGCGTCCGCCGGCCACGGCGGCGAGGATGATTCCGCCGTGATCAAGATTTTCCCCGGCATCGACCTGCCGGCGGCAGGAAAGCAATGAAGCCGGCTGCTGGCACGCCGCTTTTGGGCTGCATTGCCGACGACTTCACCGGCGCCACCGACCTGGCCGGCATGCTGGTGCGCGCCGGCATGCGCACGGTGCAGATGATCGGCGTGCCGGTTCAATCCCTGAATGCAACGGCCGCCGGCGCCGGCGATGCCGCCGCGGCCGGCACCGACGCCATCGTGGTGGCCCTGAAAAGCCGCACCACGCCGGTCGCCGACGCCGTCGCACAATCGCTGGCCGCCCTGCACTGGCTGCAACAGGCCGGCTGCAGGCAATTTCTCTTCAAGTACTGCTCGACCTTCGACTCCACCGACACCGGCAACATCGGCCCGGTCATCGATGCGCTGATGACGGCGCTGGCATGCGACTTCACGATCGCCTGTCCGGCCTTTCCGGAAAACCGCCGCACCGTGTTCCAGGGCCACCTGTTCGTCGGCGACCGGCTGCTCAGCGAAAGCGGCATGCAGGATCATCCGCTGACCCCCATGCGCGACCCCGACCTGGTGCGGGTGCTGCAGCGCCAGACGCAGCGCAAGGTCGGCCTGATCGACCAGGCCACGGTGGCCGCGGGTGCTGCGGCAATCGGGCAGGCAATCGCCCGCCTGCGCCAGAGCGGCGTGGCCGTTGCCATTGCGGACGCGGTCTGCAATGCCGACCTGGTGGCGCTCGGCGCGGCCTTCGCAGACCTGCCGCTGATCACCGGCGGCTCCGGCATCGCGCTCGGCCTGCCGCAGAATTTCAAGGCCGACCTGCTCGCCGGGGCGGCGACAGCGACAACGACAACGACAACGACAACGCAGCATGCCGAAACGCTGCCGGCCACGCCCGGGCTGCGCGCAATCGTCTCCGGCAGCTGCTCGCAGGCGACCCAGGCGCAGGTGGCGCACTGGATCGCCGCCGGTGGCGCAGCCTTTGCCATCGACGCGCTGCGCATTGCCGCCGGCGACGACCTGGTGGCCGAAGCGCTTGCCTGGGCCACGCCGCGCCTGGCGGCCGCGCCGGTGCTGGTCTATGCGAC
>JANXSS010000324.1 GCA_025356535.1 Herminiimonas sp. | reverse complement strand
ACCACCCTTGTGCCGGCACAAGGGTGGTGAAAACAAAAGATCATTCGCAGGGAGATTTCTTATCGCTTGGCATCGAATCGTTGTTTTGCTTTGACCCTGTTTTGCGAAGTGCGTCGTTCAAGGCATGCAATGACACCCTTGTGCCGGCACAAGGGTGTCATTGCATGCGCAAGAGCAAAAACGCCGGACATTCTGTTTGGAAGCAATTTTCCACATCGTTTTCCACATCATTTACCACGCGCGATTAACGTCTCGGTTTTTAAATTAATATCTATTTTTCTCGTGCCTGCAGCGACGTGCTTTGTAAACTTACCTAAACTTGATCGCAGGTCGCGATTTATTGGACTTTTCCGCATTCCGGCTGCAAAATGCTGTCAAGAATTTTTATGTCATTGTTCCCTTTTGATCCGGCACCCTAAATTTATACATTATTTTTAATTGGAATTTTTATGATTATAGTTGTCGGCAACGAGAAGGGTGGCGTCGCCAAGACCGCCACTGCGACGAACCTGGCCGTGCGAGCCGTCGAGGCCGGCATTGACACCCTGCTCATCGACACCGATTCCCAGGGCACTTCCCGGGCCTGGTGCCGTATTCGCAACGAAACGAACCAGTTGCCTTTCGTTCCGTTGAAGACGGAAATCGACAATTTCAAGAAGGAACTGTTGCACGAGTCCACCAAGTACGAATTATTGATCGTCGATATCGGTGCCCAGAACTACAAGGCTCTTACGGAGTCGGCCCTGCAGGCGGATCTGGTAATCGTGCCTACCGGAGCGGACCAGTTCGAGGTGGAATCGACCATCAAGGTTATGCGGGCACTAAAGAAACTTGACGAAGAGCATCAGGATGGCCGGTGTCCGGCGTGGGTGCTGATGAATCGCACGCCAAATGTTCGCAATTCGCGCGAAGAAGCCGCCCTGCGCGCCTGCTTGATCGATGCAGGAATGCCCGTGTTCGACACTGTCCTGCGCGACCGTTCGGTCTGGCGTACCTCGCGCCGCGAGGGCAGGGCGGTTCATGAGGTCCTCGGCCGCACCCAGATGCTCGACCCCAAGGCAGGCGCCGAAGCCGAAAGCCTGTTCGACGAAGTAATGGAAAAACTTGCGACAGTTCAACAACAGCGTGAGCAGCGCCAACGTAAAGCCAGGAGCGGGAAATGAGCCGGAAATTACCAAAGTTTGCAAGAATGCCTGTCGAGGAAGCACAGGAGCAGATCGAGCGGGTCGACAGTGTGCGAGCGCAAGAAATCGCATCGACGATGGCAGGGCAGCGACCGGTGCTGCAACTGGCCGCCGACAGCGCCGCGTCGGGTCCTGCGGCATCGAGCCTGACCACGCTGCGCGAAGTTGCGGTGCAGGACATCCTGCACAACCGACATAATGCGCGCAAGCTGCCGCCTACGGCCGCCGAACTCGATCGCCTCGCGGCATCGATGAAAAAGCAGCAGCGTACGCCTGCTGCGGCCTATCTCGACCGACAGGGCCGGGTCTGCCTGATCGACGGTCACCGGCGGCTCGCGGCGGCGATCAACGCCGGTCTGCCGACATTACGGGTGGAACTCCAGCCCGAACCTGAAAACGACCGGGAACTGTACCTTGCCTCGCGTGCGTACAATGCGGAGCGTGAACCGCAAAGCGTGCTCGACGATGCGTTTTCGTGGCGCCAGATGCTCGAGCAGGGCGTCTACCAGTCGCAGGCCGAAATCGGCCGCGACCTTGACATCAACGAAGCCGACGTCTCACGCATCATGAGCCTGACCACGTTTACGCCGCGCATCATCGACCTGCTCAACGGGCAGCACCGACTGTTGAATTTGCGCATGCTGGGAGCGATCCGGCAGTACTTCAGCGAATGCGGGGAAGACGCGACCAAGGCACTGATCATTTCGGCAGAAGACGGCGGCCTGTCCTCGCGCGAGGTCGACAAGCTGCGCAAGGCCTTCAACAAGGACAGGGTGACCCGCTCACGCAGCGATACCAAGTCCACCCTGGCATTTGGCAAGGCGCGGGCAACCGTTCGCCAGTTCGACACTGCCCGCAAGCTCGTCATAGAGATCGTCGACGTCGACCTGGCAATTTCCCTGGACGGACTAAGCGAAAAGCTCAAGCAGGCAATGGCGACGGTCTTGGGAAAACCAAGCTAGCGCCGCCCCGGCCAGGACCAGGAAGGCAATGTGTTGCGCCGACACGTCGCATTTGTGAAGCAGGCACATCGATGACTCGGTGAGCGCTGCAGGAACGCTCCCCATGCAGCACGGTCTGGCCCGGCGCAACCGATGCGACGTTTTGCCATGCCAGTGCAGCGCTATATGCCATACGTTCCCGCATCGACGGTGAGGGCTACAGGAACGCTTCACCCAGCTTCCATTTCAATCCTGCCGTCGTATTGCCATTCGTCCAGGGGCCTGCCGCCCCCAGTCAGACCAGTCCGCATGCGCACTGGGCCGCCCGCAAGCCCGTTGGACCGGCAGTGCCGCCATCCAGACATCGCAACGCAATGTAATGCATCCTGGTAGCGCTGCCAGGCTCGGCGCGAGACCCGATTCAATCCACAGGTGAGCGCAGAGGTAACGGTTTGGGTGAGCGCTGCAGGAACGTAAAGCTGGATGCGGCGCAATGCAGGCCAATGCGGCGCAAGTGGGGCGAGAGAACGTCTTTTGCAAAGTCTCCGGGATGGTTACGGAAGCGGATTATGCGAACTGGACGGAGGCGCAGTTGCAGCCGTATTTGGAGACCGCGCTGGAAGCGTTTGGCCCGAAACGGCTGATGTTTGGGAGCGACTGGCCGGTGTCGCTAGTG